>NZ_JAUMSQ010000004.1:0-55679 GCF_030519285.1 Mycolicibacterium arseniciresistens | reverse complement strand
CACTGTTAATCGCGCGACCCTGCCACAAAGTTTGAGTCAGTGGATCTCTTAGTCTTCGAACATACATTCGACTCATGACGTCCGGCCCGATCCGTGAAGCGCTCACGGTGCTGCGTGCCGCTTACGACGCCCTGGCCGACTGTGACGTCGAAACACTCACCCGCACCGAAATTCTCGAGGTCCTCGACGAGGTGCAGACGCTCGGCTGCCAGCTCCCGAGCCAGAACCACCGTCTGCTGGCCCGCCTGCAGGCCGAGTCGACACCGCGGGAACTCGGTGCCAAGTCATGGCGTGACGTGATCGTGATCCGGTGGCGCGTCTCCACCGAGGAGGCCAACCGCCGGCTCACCGAGGCGGCACTACTGGCGCCCCGGCATGCCCTCACCGGAGCGCCGCTGCCACCGCTGCTCGTCGCGACCGCCACCGCACAGCGACTCGGATTCATCACCCCGGAGCACGTCACGGTGATCCGTCACGCGATGAAGCGCATGCCTGGCTGGGTCGATACCGCCACCCGCGAACGCATCGAAGTCGACTGGGTGCGCCACGCCGTCAGGTCGGGCCCCAAGGAACTCCAGGACCAGACCGCACGGACGCTGTTCCTGCTCGACCAGGATGGGCCCGCCCCGGACGACGAGGAGCGCGCCCGTCGCCGGGGGCTGTCCAAGGGCAAGCAGCAGCACGACGCGATGACCGAGTTGAAGGCGAACCTCACCCCCGAAGCCTGGGCGGTGTGGGAGGTCCTGTTCGCGCGATACGCAGCACCCGGCATGTGCAACCCGGCAGACGCCGACCCGTGCACGTCCGGCACACCGACGCAGTCGCAGATCGACGGCGACACCCGCAGCATCGAGCAACGCCGCCACGACGCCTTCGAGTTCATCGGTCGCACTGCCCTCGACAAGGGCGAACTCGGCCAGCTCAACGGCCTCCCGACCGCGATCATCGTACGGGCCACGCTGCAGGAGCTGCGCACCCTCGCCGGCATCGGCGTCACCGGTGGCGGCACTGCACTCCCGATTGCCGACGTCCTACGGATGGCAGCGCAGGCCAACGCCACCAACTACCTCGCCGTGTTCGACGACGCCACCGGATCCACACTCGACCTGTTCAGAACCCGGCGGACTGCCTCGGTGGCGCAACGCTTTGCGCTGATCGCTCGCGACGGTGGCTGCACCAAACCCGGCTGCACGGTGCCCGCCTACGGCGCCCAGGTCCACCACGCCGCGAAGGATTGGACCGCCGGCGGCGACACCAATGTCGACGACCTCGGCCTGGCGTGCGGGCCGGACAATCGCGCGGTCGGCCCCGGCGGTTGGACCACCCTGCTCAACGACCGGCACGAAGTCGAATGGATACCCCCGGCCGGACTCGATACCGGCCAGAAGCGCACCAACGACTACCACCACCCCGAGAAACTGCGGCTACCACTCGAGGGGGACGACGCGCGGGCGGCCGCCGAGGACGAACCCGGTAGACCGGAACCACCCGGCAACACAGCGGCCTAGCTACACGACGGTGAGCGGCAGCGACTTGCGCTCCTCGAACTCCCACGTCGCCCCGCCACTGAACTTGGTGACCGCGACCTCGCCCAGCTCCTTCGCGGGAGTGTCGGTCTCGACGAAGCGCACCGTCCAGTCACTCTCGGTGCCGGAGACCTCCGCGCGCAGATGCGGGTCGACCGCCGTGGCGATCGCCTGCAGCGGCTTGTCCGAGACCGGCGACACCAGGGAGATCCAGGACTCGTCCTCGTGGGCTGGCGAGGGGCGCACATGCACGAATCCCGGGTCGATGTCAGCCCACACGTAGGCGGCGGGATTGAGCAGCGGGTGCAACTCGAGCACCCGCAACGCACCCTTGACGTCGCTGGACAGCTTGAGCGCCTTGTGGATTCGTTCGGCCGCGACCCCGGCGATGCCGATCAGCTGTTTGGTGCGGATCGACCGCGCCAGCGCGGCATCGTCCTTCGCCCGCGCCTCGACCGCCAGCTTGAACGAATAGACGAGCAGGTGCATCTGCAGGCACACCTCGTCGGCGATCCGCACGAGCGCGGAATGCGAGAACGCGCCGAAGTCGACATCGGCCAGCAACGGCCCCGAATAGTCCGCCCGGCCCTCGTCATCGCGGTCGATCGGGTCCAGCTCGGTGTGGTGCGCGTGGGTGGCGGCGACGATGTCCATCGCGGGAATGAACGGCACCTCCGGGTAGGACTCGTCGATGATCACCGTCCATCGGCAGTGCGGATGCTGATCGGCGGATGCCCTCGGCGGCCGGTGGATCGGCCGCACCTGAGCCTTGCGGTTGGTGGCCAGCGCGGTGGCGTCGAACGTGGGGTCCTCGATGTCGTGGCACATCCCATGGACGTAGTCCTCGCCCATCGGCTCGACGTCGAGCAGTGCCCCGCAGTGGTTCAGGTAGAACTCGCCGTGCCACCGGTCGTGCACGACGTACCGGAAGTCCATGAACTGCGGCGGCGCACCGATGTCGAGTTGCAGACCCTTGAAGAGGGTGAAGATGTCGACACCCTCGTAATCCAGCGCCTTCTGCATCCGCCGGGTGTACAGCGGACTCGACGCCGCCCACTCCTCGATGGCGATCTGCAACATCTCCTCGCGTCCCCACGCGCTGATGCAGTGCGCCATTCCGGACCGGTCGATGAGCTGCCCGATCAACAGCAGCTCGGGCACCAGCACGGCGAGTTCTTCGCGCGACAGCGCGGCGTACCTACTCATCATCGAGCTTGCTTCCCGAGTGCATGTTCAGCGCGGCGTTGACGTTGGCCTTCTTGTCCTCGCCTTTCTCGGCGGACTTCTTGCGCTGCTTGGCCACCTTCGTCACCACACCGTCGAGCTTCGATCCCAGCGGGAAGCCGAGATAGTGGGTGAGGAAGATCGCCATCTCCTTGAGCTCGTCCTCGGTGAGCTCCTCGTTGGCGATCGCGGCGTTGGCCTGTATCTCCGCCAGATCCGAGATGCCAAGGGCCGTCACCACAGTCAGCGTCATGATCCGCTTGTCGCGCATCGACAGTCCCGGACGGGTCCAGATCGTCCCGAACAGGTGGTCGGCGGTCAGCGCGAAGTAGTCGCCGGGCATGTCCGGCATCTCCCAGCCGTAGACCTCGTTCATCTTGTCGAGGCCCTTGCGGCGCAATTCGTCCATGCTCATCCCTCCGTGCTGGACTCGACGTGCGGGACGCCGAGCCCGTCGGCCAGATTGTCCAAGGCCACCCGCGCCAGCGGAAGGTCGACCGAGACCGCCTCGCCCAGCGCGAGCGCGAGGCTGAGATCCTTCTCCCCCAGGCCGCGGGCATGCAGGAACGGCTCGTAGAGGAAGTGGTCGTGATCGAGGGGGCGCATGTCGTCGCGCACCATGATCGCGCCGGCGCCACTGGTCAGCGCATCGGTGTGACGCACCACCCGGCCCAGCTGCTGCAGGTCGATGCCCGCCTGCTCGGCCAGTCTCATCGCCTCGCAGGCCGCCGCGTACGAGGTGAAGGTCAACATGTTGCGCGCCAACTTCATCCGCGTCCCGGCGCCTGGCGCGCCGGCGTGGATCACCATCGAGGCGAACTGCTTGAACGCCGGCTTGATGCGTTCGTACACCTCGCGGTCGGCGCCCACCATCACCGCGAGCTCGCCCTTGCCCGCGGCCGCCCCGCCACCGCTGACCGGCGCGTCGACGATGTGGATGTCCTGCGGCCGGAGCTGCTCGGCCAGTTCGACGGCGGTCTCGGGGCTGATCGTCGAGTGGATCGCGATGACGGTTCCCGGCTTCGCGTGCTCGGCCAGCTCGGCGACCACCTGGCGCACCTGCGCGTCGTTGAGCACGGTGACACTGATGATGTCGGCGCTCGCCACGTCGGCCACGCTGTCGGCCACCGATGCGCCGGCCTCGACCAGCGGGGTCATGGCGTCGGTGCGGACGTCGAACACGGTCAGCCCGCCGGGCCACTCGACCAGCCGGGCGGCCATCGGCGCGCCCATGTTGCCCAGGCCGATGTAGCCGTACTTGGGATCACTCATCAGCGGATGATCTGTCCGCCGTCGACATTGAAGATCTGGCCCGTGACCCACTTGGCCTGATCCGACAGCAGGAACAGGCACATCCCGGTCAGGTCGTCCACTTCGCCCATGCGCGACAACGGGATTCCCTTGACGATGTCGGCGACCATCTCCTGCGGAGTGGTGGTGCGGTTGGCCTCGGTGTCGATGGGTCCCGGCGCGATCGCGTTGACGCGGATGTTCTGTCCGCCGAGTTCGGTGGCCAGCTGCTGGGTGAGGCCGTTGATGCCCACCTTGGCCAGGCCGTAGAAGTTCGAGTACAGCCACGCCGCGGTCGACGACTGGTTGACGATCGCGCCGCCGCCGCGCTTGGCCATCTTGCGGTACACCGCCCGGGTGCACACCAGCGCGCCGTCCATGTTCACGCTCATGAACTTCTTGTAGTAGTCCCAGTCGACGGTGATCAGGAAGTCCAGCTTCATGCCACCGAAGATGGCCGCGTTGTTCACGAGGTAGTCGATGCCGCCGAACTCCGACAGTGCTTGCGCCGCCATCTCTTTCGCGGAGTCCGGGTCGGAGACGTCGACACGCACCGCGAGCGCGTTGCCGCCCTCGCCCTTGATGCCGTCGGCCACCTTCGCAGCGCCCTCGGTGTTGATGTCGGCGACGACGACCGCTGCGCCCTCACGTGCCAGCGCCTCGGCGTACGCCTGGCCGATGCCGCCGCCGGCACCGGTGACGATCGCCACCTTCTCCTTGAACTGATCTCCGTAGAGTCCCATCACGGCCTCCGCTTTCTACTTCGCTGCCTTGGCGATCGCCTTGATCTCGAGGTATTCCTCGAAGCCGGCGAGTCCCATCTCCCGGCCGATGCCGGACTGCTTGTAACCACCGAACGGCATGTCCGCCGAGTACCAGACTCCGCCGTTGATGTTGACGGTTCCGACGCGCAGCCGGGCGGCGATGCCCGCGGCTCGGTCCTCGTCGGCCGAGAAGACGGTGCCGGACAGGCCGTAGGGCGAGTCGTTGGCGATGCGGACGGCGTCGTCGTCGCCGTCGTGGGCGATCACCGTCAGCACCGGCCCGAAGATCTCTTCGCGCGCCACCTTCGCACTGTTGTCGAGGCCTGCGATCACCGTCGGCTCGATGAAGAAGCCGGTGTCACGGTCGGCGGGACTCCCACCGCCGCAGGCGAATCGGCCGCCCTCGGCAATCGCGGAGTCCAGGTAGCCCTGGATCCGGTCGCGCTGGCGCGCCGAGATCACCGGCCCGCAGATGGTGCCCGGCTTGTTCGGATCGCCCGGCTTCAGTCCGCCCATGGTCGCGGCGGCCGCCTCGACGGCCTCGTCGTACCGGGCGCGGGGAACCACCAGCCGCGTGGTGATCGCGCAGCCCTGGCCGGCGTGCATCGACGCGGTGAACGCCGCCATCGAGCACGCGCCCGCCAGGTCGGCGTCGTCGAGCACCAGGAACGCCGACTTGCCGCCCAGCTCGAGGAAGACCTTCTTCAGCGTGGCCGCGCCGTCGGACATCACGGTCCGCCCGGTGTTGGTCGACCCGGTGAACGACACCATGTCGACGCGCGGATCCTTCGACAGCAGCGCGCCCACCGCGTGGTCGCTCGAGGTGATGATGTTGAGCACGCCCGGAGGGAAATCGGTGTGCTCTGTGATCAGCTCGCCGAGCACCGCCGCCGCCCAGGGTGTGTCAGGCGCGGGCTTGAGCACCAGCGTGTTTCCCGCCGCCAGGGCCGGGCCGACCTTGGCGAGGTTGATCTGGTGCGGGAAGTTCCACGGCGTGATGGCGCCGACGACGCCGATCGCCTCCCTGGCGATCGTGCGGTGGGTCTTGATGCCCATCGGCGACGCGACACCCAGATCGGATGTCCACTCATAGCCCTGCGCGGTGTCGGCGCAGAAGCTGAGGTCCTCCACCGGACCCTCGAGCTGCGCGGCCGCGGTCAGCATCCGCGGCGCGCCCACCTCGGCGATGGTGAGGTCTCGCAGTTCCTCGACGTGGTCACGCATCGCCTGCTGCAGCTGCCGGATGCACCGGACGCGCAGCTCGACGTCGGTCGACCAGCCGGTGTCGTCGAACGCCCGGCGGGCGGCCTCGATCGCCGCACCCATGTCCTCGGCCGTCGCGTCCGCCGCGACACCGAGCGTCTCCTCGGTGGCGGGGTTGACCGTGGCGAACGTGCCGCCGCTACCGGTCACCAACTTGCCGTCGACCAGCAGCCGACTCTCTCGATCGCCCAGCAGCGTCATCCGCACTCCCGTCTCGTCACTGGACAACTGTCCGGCGCTGTTCCGTCGAACCATAGCCTTCGGCCCGACCGCCCCGCAAGGCCCGGCCACCTGCGGCTCCGCCGTGACGTCCGAAAAGCACATGCGCACGGCCAATTTGCGGCTCCGGCTTGCCTCGCGGGGCGGACGTCGGATAACTTGGACATGTGTCCAGTGATGCAGTGGTCGCGATCACAGACGGCAGCTCGCCGGCCGACGTGGTCAAGGCGCCGCGCAACCGCCGGCAGGAGGAGACCTTTCGCAAGGTGCTCACCGCCGGGGTCGAGATGCTGCGCGAGTCGTCGTATGCGGATCTGACCGTCCGTGCCGTGGCGGCGCGGGCCAAGGTGGCGCCCGCCACCGCCTACACCTACTTCTCGTCGAAGAACCACCTGATCGCCGAGGTCTACCTCGACCTGATCAAGAAGGTGCCGTTCTTCACCGATGTGAACGAGCCCATGCAGGCCCGCGTCGCGCAGGCGCTGCGGGCGATGGCGCTGACGGTGGCCGACGAGCCCGAGGTGGCCGCGGCGTGTACCACCGCACTGCTGACCGGCACCGACCCGACCGTCCGTCAGGTGCGCGACCGCATCGGCGCCGAGATCCACCGCCGCATCCGTTCCGCGGTCGGCCCGGACGCCGACCCGCGTGCGGTCGCGGCCCTGGAGATGACGTTCTTCGGCGCGCTGGTCAACGCGGGCAGCGGCGCCTTCACCTACCACCAGATCGCCGACCGGCTGTCCTACGTCGTCGGCCTCATCCTCGGAGAAGACAAGTGACCGTTTCTGACGTCGTACTGGACCCGTACGACTACGACTTCCACGAGGATCCGTACCCGTACTACCAGCGCCTGCGCGACGAGGCGCCGCTGTACCGCAACGAGGCCCTCGGATTCTGGGCGCTGTCGCGCCACACCGACGTGCTGCAGGGCTTCCGCAACAGCACCACGCTGTCGAACAAGTTCGGCGTGTCACTGGACCCGGCGTCGCGCGGACCGCACGCCGCCAAGACCATGTCCTTCCTCGCGATGGACGACCCGGCGCATCTGCGATTGCGCACCTTGGTCTCCAAGGGCTTCACCCCGCGCCGCATCCGCGAGCTGGAACCGCGGGTCACCGAGATCGCGGTGCAGCACCTCGACGCGATGATGGAGAAGGCCGACGGCAACGCGACCGTCGACTACGTCAACGAATTCGCGGGCAAGCTGCCGATGGACGTCATCTCCGAGCTGATGGGTGTGCCGCAACCCGACCGCGACCAGGTCAGGGCGTGGGCCGACGGGGTGATGCACCGCGACGACGGCGTGACCGACGTGCCGCCGGAGGCGATCGAGGCCTCGATCAACCTGATCGTCTACTACCAGGAGATGGTCGCCCAGCGCCGGAAGAACCCCACCGACGACCTGACGACGGCGCTGCTGGAGGCCGAGATCGACGGTGACCGGCTCACCGACGACGAGATCCTCGGCTTCATGTTCCTGATGGTGATCGCGGGCAACGAGACCACCACCAAACTCCTTGCCAACGCCGCGTTCTGGGGGCACAAGAACCCCGACCAGCTCCAGCCGGTCTACCAGGACGAGTCCCGGATCCCACTGTGGGTCGAGGAGACACTGCGCTACGACACCTCCAGCCAGATCCTGGCCCGCACCGTCGCCGGTGATCTGACGCTGTACGACACCACCATCCCCGACGGCGACGTGCTGCTGCTGCTGCCCGGATCCGCGCACCGCGACGAGCGGGTCTTCGAGAACCCCGACGACTTCGTCATCGGCCGCGAGATCGGTTCGAAGCTGATGAGTTTCGGCTCCGGCGCGCATTTCTGCCTCGGCGCCCACCTGGCTCGCATGGAAGCGCGCGTCGCGCTGGCCGAGCTCTTCAAACGAATCCGCGGATACGAGGTCGACGAGGCCAACGCCGTCCGCGTCCACTCGAGCAATGTCCGCGGATTCGCCCACCTGCCCATGACCCTCCAGTCCCGCTGACAAGCCCGCCCGAGAGGCTCACGTTCCATGCCACGTTTTGCTCCACTTCCCGAACGCCGACCCGCCATCGTGGCCGGCGCCTCCTCCGGCATCGGTGAGGCCACCGCCATCGAGTTGGCCGCCCGCGGATTCCCCGTCGCGCTCGGCGCTCGTCGGGTGGAGAAGCTCGAAGACCTGGTCGGAAAGATCAACGCCGACGGCGGCGAAGCGGTCGGCTTCCACCTCGACGTCACCGACCCCAATTCGGTGAAGTCGTTCGTGACGCAGTCGATCGACGCACTGGGCGACATCGAGGTGCTGGTCGCCGGTGCCGGTGACACCTACTTCGGCAAGCTGGCCGAGATCAGCACCGACGAGTTCGAGTCGCAGCTGCAGATCCACCTGGTCGGCGCGAACCGGCTGGCCGCCGCGGTACTGCCCGGCATGCTCGATCGCCAGCGCGGAGACCTCATCTTCGTGGGATCCGATGTGGCACTTCGGCAGCGGCCGCACATGGGCGCCTACGGCGCCGCCAAGGCCGCACTGGTGGCCATGGTGAACAACTACCAGATGGAACTCGAGGGCACCGGCGTACGCGCCTCGATCGTCCACCCCGGGCCGACCAAGACGTCGATGGGCTGGAGCCTGCCCGCCGACAAGATCGGGCCCGCGCTCGAGGACTGGGCCAAGTGGGGCCAGGCCCGGCACGACTACTTCCTGCGCGCGTCGGATCTCGCGCGCGCCATCACCTTCGTGGCCGAGACACCGCGCGGCGGATACATCGCCAACATGGAGCTGCAGCCCGAAGCGCCGCTGGCCGACGCGCCCGCAGACCGTCAACAGCTGAAGCTGAACGAGGAGAACTTGAAGCCATGACCACTGCGATCGTTCCCCGCGTCTCGGGCGGCGAAGAGGAACACGGCCACCTCGAGGAGTTCCGCACCGATCCGATCGGGCTGATGTCGAGGGTGCGGCAGGAATGTGGGGATGTCGGCTGGTTCCAGCTCGCCGACAAGCAGGTCGTCATGCTGTCCGGATCCGAGGCCAACGAGTTCTTCTTCCGCTCCAGCGACAGCGAGCTCAACCAGGCCGAGGCCTACCCGTTCATGACACCGATCTTCGGCGAGGGCGTGGTGTTCGACGCCGACCCCGAACGGCGCGCGGAGATGCTGCACAACACCGCACTTCGCGGTGAGCAGATGAAGGGTCACGCCGCCACCATCGAGAACGAAGTCAAGAAGATGATCGCCGGATGGGGCGACGAAGGCGAGATCGAACTACTCGACTTCTTCTCCGAGCTCACCATCTACACCTCGACGGCCTGCCTGATCGGATTGAAGTTCCGCGAGCAGCTCGACAGCCGGTTCGCCCACTACTACCACCAGCTCGAACGCGGCACCGACCCGCTGTGCTACGTCGACCCCTACCTCGACATCGACAGCTTCCGCATCCGCGACGAGTCGCGGGTGAAACTCGTTGCGCTGGTCCAGGAGATCATGGACGGACGCATCGCGAACCCGCCCGCGGACAAGGCCGATCGCGACCTGCTCGACGTGCTGGTGTCGATCAAGGACGACGACGGCAACCCGCGCTTCACCGCCAACGAGGTGACGGGGATGTTCATCTCGCTGATGTTCGCGGGCCACCACACCAGCTCGGGCACATCGGCGTGGACGCTGATCGAACTGATCCGCCACGCCGATACCTACGCAGAGGTGCGGGCAGAGCTCGACGACCTCTACGCCGACGGCCAGGAGGTGAGTTTCCACGCGCTGCGCCAGATCCCGAAGCTGGACAACGTGGTCAAGGAGACACTGCGCCTGCATCCGCCGCTGATCATCCTGATGCGGGTCGCGCAGGACGAGTTCGAGGTGAAGGGCTTCCCGATCCACAAGGGTGACTTCGTCGCGGCGTCACCGGCGATCTCCAACCGGATCGCCGAGGACTTCCCCGACCCCGACGCGTTCAACCCCGATCGCTACAACAAGCCCGAGCAGGCCGACGTCGCCAACCGATGGACCTGGATTCCCTTCGGCGCCGGCAAGCACCGCTGCGTCGGTGCGGCGTTCGCGCAGATGCAGATCAAGGCGATCTTCTCGGTGTTGTTGCGCGAGTACGAGTTCGAAATGGCCCAGCCCGCGGAGAGCTACCACAACGACCACTCGAAGATGGTCGTGCAGCTGGCCCAGCCGGCGAAGGTGCGCTACCGCAAGCTTGCGAAAGCCTGATCCGACATGGGTTGCTATCGAGTCGTGCTCGACGAGGACCTGTGCCAGGGCCACGCGATGTGCGAACTGGAGGCTCCCGACGTGTTCACGGTGCCCAAACGCGGCATCGTCCAGATCCTGGACCCCGAACCACCCGACGATCTCCGCGATGCCGTGGAGCTGGCTGTCGACATGTGCCCTACCCGAGCAATATCCATCGAAGAGAAGGACTGACAATGGCGTCACGTGAACAGCTCGAGAACTGGGTCGAGCGCTGGCTGCAGGCCAACAAGGACGCAGAGAAGGCCGGCGACTGGAAGCCGTTGGCCGAGTTCTACACCGACGATGCGACCTACGGCTGGAACATCGGGCCGAAAGAGGACGTGATGTGCGTCGGGAAGGACGAGATCCGCGACACCGCACTCGGTTTGGAGATGGAAGGCCTGGAGAACTGGTACTACGAATACCAGAAGGTGCTCATCGACGAGAAGCTGAACGAGATCGTCGGCTTCTGGAAGCAGATCGTCAACAAGGGTGACGGCACCCAGGACGAGATCTACGGCATCGGCGGCAGCTGGTTCCGGCTGAACGACGATCTGAAGATCGAGTGGCAGCGCGACTTCTTCGACTTCGGCCACGTGCAGAAGATGTTCATGAAGCTCATCGAGTCCGGCGACCTCACCGCGACCATGCAGAAGCGCATCGAACGCAGCCTGGCCGGCGAGAAACTGCCCGGCTACTACCCCCTCGGCAACGCGCCGGTCCCGATCTGGTGACTCCCGGCCAAGCAGTTGCTTGGGGGCGGGTGTGACGCACCTAACTAATGCCTCTAGTCTGTGCTCACCGGCTCTATTGGAAGGCAGCTTTTGATGAAGACAAAAGGCGCTCTCATCTGGGAGTTCAACCAGCCGTGGTCGATCGAGGAGATCGAGATCGGAGACCCCGTCAAGGACGAGGTCAAGATCCAGATGGAAGCGTCGGGCATGTGCCACTCCGACCACCATCTGGTCACCGGTGACATCCCGATGGCCGGTTTCCCGGTGCTCGGCGGCCACGAAGGCGCGGGCATCGTCACCGAGGTCGGTCCGGGAGTCGAGGACATCGCGCCCGGCGATCACGTGGTGCTGTCGTTCATCCCGTCGTGTGGCAGGTGTCCGTCGTGTCAGGCCGGACTCCGCAACCTCTGCGACCTCGGCGCCGGGCTGCTCGGCGGCCTCGCGGTGTCCGACAACACCCATCGCATCCACGCCAAGGGTCAGCCCGTCATCCCGATGACGCTGCTCGGCACGTTCAGCCCGTACATGGTGGTGCACAAGAGCTCGGTCGTGAAGATCGATCCGTCCATCCCGTTCGAGGTGGCCTGCCTGGTCGGCTGCGGCGTCACCACGGGCTACGGCTCGGCGACCCGCACCGCGGACATCCGCCCGGGTGACGACGTCGCCGTGATCGGCGTCGGTGGCGTCGGCATGTCGGCGCTGCAGGGCGCCGTCAACGCCGGTGCGCGCAACATCTTCGTGATCGAGCCGGTGGAGTGGAAGCGCGACGCGGCGCTGAAGTTCGGCGCCACACACACCTACCCGGACCTCGAGTCCGCATTCGCCGGCATCGCCGAAGTCACCTGGGGCCTGATGGCCAAGAAGGTGATCGTCACGGTCGGCGAGCTGAAGGGCGCCGACGTCGACAGCTACGTCAACCTCACCTCCAAGGGCGGCACCTGCGTGCTGACCGCGATCGGCAGCCTGCTGGACACCAACGTCACGCTGAACCTGGCGATGCTGACGCTGATGCAGAAGAACCTGCAGGGCACCATCTTCGGTGGCGGCAACCCGCACTACGACATCCCGCAGCTGCTGTCGATGTACAAGGCGGGCAAGCTCAACCTCGACGACATGATCACCCGCCAGTACCAACTCGAACAGATCAACGACGGGTACAAGGACATGCTCGAGGGCCGCAACATCCGCGGCATCATCCGCTACACCGACGCGGACCGCTGACCGTGGGCACCGACACCGCCCAGCAGACGCCGGTGGTGACCGCGTCGGAGTCGTCGTGGCGCTGCGTGCAGGCCGGCGACAAGGAGGGCTGGCTGGCCCTGATGGCCGACGACGTGGTGCTCGAGGACCCGATCGGCCAGGCGGTCACCAACCCGGACGGCAACGGGGTGCGGGGCAAGCAGGCGGTGTCGGAGTTCTTCGACGCCAACATCGGTCCCAACCAGCTGACCGTCACCCGGGAGGCGACGTTCGCGTCGAGTTCCCCGACGGAGATCGCCTACATCCTGGTGCTGCGCACCCGCTTCCCCAACGGCTTCGTCGCCACGGTGCGGGGCGTCTTCACCTACCGGGTGAACGACGACGGCCTGATCACGAACCTGCGCGGCTACTGGAACATGGAGGACTCGATGGAGTTCAGCCAGGAGGGCGAGGGCGATTAGCGCCGGCCCGCTCGACGGGCGTGGCGCGGTCGTCGTCGGCGGCTCGCGGGGTGTGGGCCTCGCGGTGGCATCGCTGCTCGCGGCGCACGGCGCGGGAGTGGTGCTCAACGGCCGAGATGGCGACGCGGTTGCGACTGCGGCGCAGGGCATCCCGGGTGCGCACGGTGTCGCCGGGTCACCCGCGGACCCCGAGGTGGCCGACGCACTCGTCGACGCGTGCGTGCAGGAGTTCGGCCGCATCGACATCCTGGTGAACTGCGCGGGCACCGCCGAGCCGCCCGGGTCGTCCATTCTCACGGTGACCAGCGGGGAGTTCCGCGAGCTGCTCGACGCACATCTCGGCACGGTGTTCGAGACGTGCCGGGCCGCGGCGCCGCGGATGGTCGCCCAGGGCGGCGGCGCGATCGTCAACACGAGTTCGTTCGCATTCCTCGGCGACTACGGCGGCACCGGCTATCCGGCCGGGAAAGGCGCGGTCAACGGGCTCACGCTGGCGATCGCCGCGGAACTCAGAGGGAACGGCGTCCGGGCGAACGTGGTCTGCCCGGGGGCGAGGACCAGGCTCTCGACCGGTCCGGAGTACGAGGCGCACATCGCCGACCTGAACCGCCGTGGCCTGCTCGACGACGTCAGCATGCAGGGCGCGCTCGACGCCGCACCGCCGGAGTACGTCGCCCCGGCCTACGCCTACCTGGTCAGCGACCGGGCCCGCGACATCACCGGCCGGATCTTCATCGCCGCGGGCGGCTTCATCGGCGAATTCGCCCGGCCTTCACCCGGTTTCATCGGCTACCGGGACCACCACGATTCGCCGCCGTGGACCCTCGACGAGTTGGACGCGCTGCTTTCCACACGGTGACCGCGATCTGGCATGCTCGTCCCCATGGCGACCGTCTTCACCAAGATCATCAACGGAGAACTGCCGGGCCGATTCGTCTACGAGGACGACGACATCGTCGCCTTCCTCACGATTCAGCCGATGACGCCGGGCCACACGCTCGTGGTCCCTCGCGCCGAGATCGATCAGTGGCAGGGCATCGAACCCGCGGTCTTCGGTCGCGTGATGGAGGTGGCGCAGCTGATCGGCAAGGCCGTCATCAAGGCGTTCCCCGCCGAGCGCGCCGGGCTGATCATCGCCGGCCTCGAGGTGCCGCACCTGCACGTGCACGTCTTCCCGGCCCGGGATCTCGCGGACTTCGGCTTCGCGAACGTCGACAACAATCCCTCGCCGGAGTCGCTCGACGACGCTCAGCGCAAGATCAAGGCCGCGCTCGCCGAACTGACCTGAGGCCCCCGCGTCCGTAACGCTGTGGCGTGAAACGGCGCCGAAAATCGCCGTGGCGTTACGCGCGTGAGGAATCGTCCGCCGAACTCGCCGCCACCGGCGTCTCCGAGATCCGCGGCAGCTGCACACGGAACCGGCAGCCTTCGCCGGGCGCGGTGGAGACGGTGACCGTCCCACCGTGCGCGAACACCAGCGAATCGACGATCGACAGCCCCAGACCGGTGCCGCCGCTGGCCCGGGCCCGCGACGAATCTGTCCGGTAGAACCTCTCGAACACCCGCTGCGCGTCCTCCGGACTCATGCCGGGACCTTCGTCGCACACCTCGAGCACCGCATCGTCGCCTTCGGTGCCGACCCGCAGCGCGATGCCTGCGGTCTCCGGAGTGTGCTGCAACGCGTTGGCGACGAGATTGCCGAGCACCTGACGCAGCCGGGCCTCGTCCCCGAGCACCTCGGGCGTGCCCGGACCGTCGAACACGTCAAGGGTGATCGAGCGCTTCGGCGCGATCGATCGCGCGTCGTGCACCGCGTCGGTGGCCATCGCCAGCAGATCGACCCGGCGCTGCTCGAGCGGGCGCTGCGCATCGAGACGCGCCAGCAACAGCAGATCCTCGACGAGCAGGCCCATCCGTCGCGACTCGCTCTCGATGCGGCTCATCAGCATCTCCACATCGCGGGCCGCGCCCTGGCGGTACAGCTCGGCGAACCCGCGGATGGTCGTCAACGGGGTGCGCAGTTCGTGGCTGGCATCGGTGATGAAGCGGCGCATCCGCTCCTCGGAGGTGCGGGCGTCCTCGGCCGACGACTCCGACGACGCCACCGCGCGCTGGATCTGGGCGAGCATGCCGTTGAGCGCCAGCGACAGTCGGCCCACCTCGGTGCGCGGGTCGCGCTGCGGGACTCGGCGGTCGAGCTGGCCCGCGGCGATGGCGGCCGCCGTCTCCTCCACCTCGGTCAGCGGCCTCAAACTGCGGTGCACCACCGCATAGCCCAGCACTGCGAGCACCAGGAGCACCGCGGCGCCGATCCCGGCCTGGGACCACACCAGCGCGCGGACGGTCGACTGCACGTCGGACAGATCGACGGCCACCGTGGTGACGGTGCCGTCGGGCCCGCGCACCGTCATCGCGCGCCAGGTCACGTTCGAGTGGTCGACCGAGTGGACGGTGACCGGTTCGGGGCCGACGTCGTTGTCCTCAGGCAGCACCGGTTCGGCGTCACGGTCGTTGACCGCCATCCACATCCGGCCGTCGGGGTCGACGCCACGGACGTAGAAGTTCGACGGCGGCCGGGCCGGATTCGGCCCCTCCGCGGGCATCGACGACGACCGGGCGGGCGCCTGCGCCCATCCGCGCGACGCCTCGAGCAGCGTCTGGTCCACCCGGTTCTCCAGGCTGTGCCGCATGATCGTGGTGACGGCGATGCCCGAGGCCAGCAGGCCGCAGGCCACCAGCACCAGGGTGGCGGCCACCAGCCCCACCCGCAGCGGCACGCCCTGCCGCACTATCGGCGCCGTCGGCTCATCGCGCAAGCGCTCATCGCCGCCGTCGGCTCTTCGCGCAAGCGCTCATCGCGGTTCGCGCAGGACGTAGCCCACGCCGCGCAGCGTGTGCAGCAACCGCTTGTCGCCGGTGTCGATCTTGCGCCGGAGGTAGGAGACATAGGACTCGACGACGTTGACGTCGCCACCGAAGTCGTAGCGCCAGACGTGGTCGAGGATCTTCGGCTTCGACAGCACCGTGCCCGCGTTGATGATGAAGTACCGGAGCAGGGTGAACTCGGTCGGCGACAGCGAGACCGGTTCGCCGGCCTTCCACACCTCGTGGGTGTCCTCGTCGAGCTCGATGTCGGCGAAGGTCAGGCGCGCGCTGCGAGGCTCCTCGACGCCGTGGCCGATGCGGCGCAGGATCACCCGCAGTCGGGCCACCACCTCTTCGAGGCTGAACGGTTTGGTGACGTAGTCGTCGCCGCCGAGCGTCAGCCCCGCGATCTTGTCCTGCAGTGAATCGCGCGCGGTCAGGAACAGCGCGGGCGCGTCGATGCCGTCGGCCCGCAGCCGGCGCAGCAGGCCGAAGCCGTCCATTCCGGGCATCATCACGTCGAGGATCACGGCGTCGGGATGGACCTCGCGGGCCTTGTCCAGCGCCGCCGCGCCGTTGGACGCGGTGTGCACCTCGAAGCCCTGGAACTTCAGACTCACAGAGAGCAGTTCCACGATGTTGGCCTCGTCGTCGACGACGAGGACCCGCGCTTCCGGAACGGACTCGGTCATTGCAGGCATCGCCATGGTCATCAGAGTCCTCCCTCCGCCTATCGTCTTCCTGCGGGGCGGCTGTGGACTTCCTGTGAATCGATGCTTGCGCAGTTCATACACTGGTCAGATGAACCTGGCCAAGAACCTGGTCGACCTCGCGACCGCACCGGCACGGGTGGGACTCGCCGTCGCCGAGGCATCGTTGGGCGCCGCCACCGGCGCGGTGGGACTGGCGCAGCGCACCCTCGGCGAAGCAGGCACGCAGACGAGGAACGCCCCCAACTCGATGGCGCACCTGCTGGGCATCGACGAGGCTGTGCAGCGCGCCAACCGGCTGGCCCGGCTGATGGACGACGACCAGCCGCTCGGGCGGGCGCTGATACCGGGCGGGCCGATCGACCGCCTGCTGCAGCCGGGCGGAGTGGTGGACAAGCTGACCATGCCCGGCGGCGTGCTGGACCGGCTGACCAAGGAGGACGGCGGCCTGATGCGGGCCATCGAGCCCGGCGGGCTGGTCGATCAGCTGCTCGACGAGGACGGCATCGTCGATCGGCTGCTGGCCGAGGACGGACTGGCCGACCGGCTGCTTGCCGAGGGTGGGCTGGTGGAGAGGCTGACCGCCCGCAACGGCCCGCTCGAGCAGTTGGCCGCCGTCGCGGACACCCTGAACCGATTGGCGCCGGGGCTGGAGGCACTCGAACCGACCATCGAGGCGCTGCGGGACGCGGTGATCACGCTCAGCCAGGTGGTCAACCCGCTGAGCAACATCGCCGACCGCATCCCGTTCCCGGGTCGGAGGCCGCGCAACCGGCCGGCGCCGACGACCACCGTGGTGCGCTCACAGCGCATCGTCGAGGCCGACGAGTAGGGGTCAGCCCTCGGCTTCGAGGTCCCGCACCGCGGCGCTGACCGCGTCGGCGTCCGGCGGCTCTCCGTCCCACCTCTGGAGCAGCAGCACGGTCGCGCCGCGCAGCATGCGGACGTAGTCGTCGACGTCGTCGGAGCTCTTGTATGACTTGATGCGACCGGCCACCTCGGGCGCGAGCGGCTCCAGCGAGGTGGCGATGGACGTAGCGAGACTGCCCTCGGTCCCGGCGCTCTGGTCGAGCAGCGTCAGCAGCCGCTCGACCCTGTCCCGCGGAAGCGCGGGATACACGTGTGGGAAGTCGGCCAGCAGATCGTCCTTGACAGTCACGGGCAGCGGGTTCCCCGCGAGCGCAACCCGGTAAACTCTGGCCGTCGCCTCCTTAGCTCAGTGGTAGAGCGTTCGCCTTGTAAGCGGAATGTCATCGGTTCAATCCCGATAGGAGGCTCCACGAAGCACTGGCTGTCGGTGGCCCGTCGTAGCGTCCGAGGCGTGACACAACAGTGCCGCGGCTGTGGTTCACCGCTCTCGAAGCGCAGCCAGAAGATCTACTGCAGCAATGCCTGCCAGGCGACGGTCCGGCGTGACACCGGTACGCGACGTTGGCTCGAATCCGGCGAGGCGTGGCCAGGCTCCAGCCGCGGCCACTACATCCGTACCTACATCGCCGCCGCCCAGTCGGGTTGCTGCGCAATCTGCGGCGGCGCAAGCGTCTGGCTCGATCTGCCGCTGGCCTTGGTGCTGGACCACATCGACGGCGACCCGACCAACAACCGACGGGAGAACCTGCGGCTGATCTGCCCGAACTGCGACTCGCAGCTACCGACCTTCAAGAACCGCAACCGCGGCAAGGGGCGTCACTACCGCAGGCAGCGTTACGCCGACGGCCAGTCGTACTGAGGTAGCGCCGCCCTCATTGCAGGGCGACGCCGAGTTCCTGGGCGAACACCTTGATCATGTGTTGGACGCCGATCTCGTTGCGCCCGATGATCATGTGGTCGTGTTGGCCGTGCCGCACGCCCTCCCCGCACTGGGGCAGCATCGCGAAGTCCTCGTCCCGCACGGCAGCGTGGACGTTCTCGTACACCTCGTCGTAGGCGGCGCGCATCGCATCGTCGACGGCCGGCACGCGACCCATCCAGCTGTGCCGCACAGTGCATCTGGTCGGAGCGCCGGCGGGAAGGATGTCGATGATCTCGACGCCGACCGGGCTGTTGGCCAGAATCAGGTTCGGATACACCCAGTAGATGATGCCCATGTTGAGGTGTGGCTCCCACGATCCGCTCGGGTCGGCGTCCAGCGAGGTGATCCAGTTGAACGGGAAGCCCATCCGGTGATGCTTGCCGTATTCATCGTAGAGCGACGTATTGGCCAGCGTGTTCTGGCCGATCACGCTCTGCCCATGGACGAATGGAAAATGGTAGGCCTCTGCGAACGCCTCCAGCGCGCCCTTCCACGAGACGTTCGACTCGAATTCGCGCTCGGTGTGGTAGCCGTAGGACGCGTAGTTCATCGACTCGAGTTCCTGGCCGAGCGGTCCGAGATGTGCGGCGACGTCGATGGACGCATCCGCGGTCAGGACGGCCCAGATGAAGCCGTGCCGCTCCTCGTTGGGTAGTTCGACCAATCCGTAGTCCGCCTTGTCCATCGAATCGAACCCGGCGCTGCCCGGGACGGTGATCAGTTCACCGGTGTTGCGATACGTCCACGCGTGATACGGGCACGTGAACCGTGATGCGCTGCCGGTGCCGCAGGCGGGCATCGCCCCACGATGGCGGCAGTAGTTGAGGAAGACGTGGCTCGTGCCGTTGCGGTCGCGCGTCACCAGCAGCGAATCACCGAGCACCGACCGGACGACGTAGTCGTTGGCGTCGGGGATCTGCGCCGAGGGCAGGATCGCCAACGGCACCCGTCGCAGGATCTGCGATTCTTCGATCTCGGTGATCTTGGCGTCGCGGTAGTAGTGCAGCGGTACGCGCAACTCGCGCTCCGCCATGTCGGTCGTCTTACCGAGCGCGTGCCCGAGTGCGCGCCGCGTGAGTTCCGCGTCCTGATTACTCACCGGCTTGCTGAAGATTGTCGTCATGGCCTCACCTTTCGTCCTGCGCTCGTCGCCTGAACATACACTTACCATGAATTGTATGGTCAAGATTCGACACCGGGGATGACACCATGCGGTGGTGCGCAGACACGGCTGGGCGGGCGACATCCCCGTAGACGACGAGGCGGCGGCGAATCGCATCCTGGAAGCGGCGCGCGCCCGGATCGACGCGCACGGCACGGTGAGCGTGTCGGAGGTCGCGACGGCGCTCGGTGTCACGCGGCAGACGGTGTACCGCTACTTCCCGACTCTCGATGCGCTGCTGACGGCCACCGCGATATCGGCGGTCGGCGGCTTCCTGGACCGGCTGGCCGGCGACCTGCAGTCGATCACCGACCCCACCGCCGCCGTCGTCGAGGGAATCGCGTACACACTGGAAACACTCCCGTACGACCGTTATCTCGGTCTGGTGATGCAACCGGGGAAGGCAAGCGCCTTCGCCGCAGGGGTCACCTCGGAGGTCGCCATCTCCTTCGGACGCTCGATCCTGCAACGGTTCAACGTCGACTGGGTGGCCGCCGGCTTCAGCGGTGACCGCCTCGACGAACTCGTCGAGTTCATGCTGCGGACCCTGCAGTCCTTCATCCTCGACCCGGGAGGCCCGACCCGCCACGGCGACGGGCTGCGGGCGTACCTGCACCGATGGATAGCTCCCGCCGTTCAGGAGCGCTCACGTGCGGCCACGTCGGCGCCGTCGAGCAATGCCCGAAAGTGAACGCAGAAGCACAGACTCGGGTAGATCAGCATCGTTGGTCGCGCCACCGGAAAATTGCAGCGCCGATTATCGGATATCCAGAACACGAATCTCGACACCAAACTGGAGAATCGCCCCGTCGGCAACGAACGGTTGTACTACGAACATGTTTGCCGACACTCAGCCGCCTCACGAACGATCAACCAGAGCGTGCGGCTTCGGGGCTCCATTGAAATGTCGGATCCCCACCCACCATTCATCCGGCGACTTATAGTCCGGCTGTACGGGCGCCTGCGCCCGCGCATCCGACGAACGGGAGCTGTCATGCGATCACAGCGGCGCTACCTGGCGTGGGGGGTGGCCGCTGCGGCGGTCCCCATGGCGGTCATCGTGTCGGCGCCCCCGGCAGAGGCGGACTGCACCTACTCGGGTGGGACGACGATCTGCGCCCAGGGCGACGTGCGCGGCGCCAACGGCGTGCCCAGAGCAGCCACCCCGGTGGTCCCCTACCCGTGCGAGAACGACTGGTACTGCAACAGCGGCTGGGATCTCGACGTCGCGTGGGATCCCGGCATCGATCGTCCGGATCGTCCCAACCGCCCGAACCGGCCCGGCGGCGGGGGCGGCGGCGGCGGAAGAGGACCACGGTGAGCCCCGACGTGACCGGCCAATCCATCGATCAAGGAGACACGATGTTGCCTGCAACCCGCCCCGGACGCCGCACAGCGATGGGAGTGGCCGGTTTCGGCGCCCTGGCTTGCGCCTTCGCGATCGCCACCGGATCCGCCGGCGCACAACCTCTTCCGCCCGCTCCGATCCCGCCTCCGTGCACAGCCGCCGAGCTGGCACGAGTGATGTCCGGCGTCACGTTCGAGACGTCGAACTACCTCACCCTCAATCCACCGGTGAACGACTTCTTCACCGGCCTCAAGGGCCAGCCGAAGAACGAGATCGGCGAGAAGGTCCAGGTGTATCTCGACGCCAATCCCGCGGTCCGGCAGGAGCTCCAGCGCATCCGGCAACCCTCGGTCGACTTCCGTCAGCGTTGCGGGGCGCCCCTCACACCCTGACGACAGAAACGTGGCGAGGGCTCGCCCACGGACATCAGCGCCGCAAACTCGCAGGCTGGGAGCACCGCAGCCGCTAGGATCTAGGTGACCTGAACGAGGTTGCGATGACAGATCCGACTGCCGACTACCCGGCCGAGTTGACCCGCACTCAAGCCACGCCCTTCTTCGGCGAAGAAACAGAAGGCCGCACCGGGACTTTCGGACCAGCGCCTGTCGTCGGACCGTGCACCCATTTCACGGAAATCGAGGTCGGCCAGCGGCTCGACGACTTCGATCTGCTCATCGAACTCGGCAGCGGCGCATTCGCGCGTGTCTTCCTGGCCCGGCAACTGTCGCTGCAGCGGCTGGTGGCAGTCAAGATCTCGGAGAACCTGGGCCACGAGCCACAAACCCTCGCCCAGCTCGATCACGACTACATCGTCCGGGTATTCGACCAGCGGATCCTCCCCGATCGAGACTGGCGGCTGCTGTACATGCAGTACCTGCCCGGCGGGACGCTGCTCGACCTCGTCGAAGCCGTGCACCGTGCGGGCCGGCCACCTGACTCGGGTCAGGCCTTGATCGACACGGTCGACAGCGCGCTGGAGTCGCGCGGCGAGATCCGGCCCACCGAATCTGCCACCCGGGCAGAGCTCGCGGACCTGACCTGGCCGGAGACGGTCGCCTGGCTGGGGAAGAGACTCGCCGAGGCGGTGCACTACGCGACGTCGCGGGGTGTCCTGCACCGCGACATCAAGCTCGCCAACGTCCTGCTCGCCCCCGACTGCACCCCGAAACTCGCGGACTTCAACATCAGCTTCGCCCGCAACGTCACCGGCGCAAGCCCGTTCGACTACTTCGGCGGCTCGCTGTCCTACATGTCGCCCGAGCAGCTGATGGCATGCCGGCCCGGACACACCCAGGACGCGGCAGATCTCGACACCCGCAGCGACAACTTCTCGCTGGCGGTCGTGTTGTGGGAGCTGCTGACCGGCGTGAAACCGTTCGACGACTCCGCGGCACAAGCCGCGAGGGCGGACTCCGGCGGGTCGATCGGCGACACCACTGCACTCGAGCTCATGTTGACCGCCCGGGCGCAGGGGGTTTCGGCGTCCGCACTCACCGCACTACCCGCGGACTGCCCCGCCGCGCTGCGTCGCGTGCTGTTGAAGGCACTCAGCAGCGATCGCGATCAGCGCTGGACCTCGGGCGCCGAATTCGCCGAGCAACTGCAGTTGTGCCTCGATCCGCATGCCCGTGACCTGGTCGATCCCCCAGCACGAAGTTGGCGGCTGCGGCTGCGGCCGTTCTTCCTGCCGATCGCCACGCTGGCCATCCTGATCCCCAATGTGCTGGCCAGCGCGTACAACATCCAGCACAATCAGCTGCTCATCGTCAGCCAGCTGTCCGAGCATGCCCAGACCCGGTTCATGGTGGTCACCACACTGATCAACCTGGTCTTCTTCCCGCTCGGCGGGGCGGTGCTGATCTACTGGTTCCGCTACGTCATCTCGGTCCCGCGGCGCCTGCGCCGGGGGCCGCCGCCGGCCGCGGAGGCCCTGGCCAGAGCGCGTCACGACTGCCTCGTCGCAGGTGACCGGGTCGTGTTCGTCGTGTTCGGTCTGTGGTTCCTGTCTGCGCTGGCGTTTCCGTTCACCATGCAGTTCGCCGCGGGTGGGATCCCGGGCAGGTCGGCGATCCACTTCTTCGGGTCGATCACGGTGTGCGGCGCGATCGCGATCGCATATCCGTTCTTCCTGGTGACCTTCTACGTCGTTCGTAGCGTCTACCCGGAACTGGTGGCACACGGGCAGACGGACCCGCGGGAGGCCGAGCAGCTACGCGCACTGAGCCGTCGGCTGCCCCGCTATCTGGCGGTCGCGGCCTCGGTGCCCCTGCTCGGCGTCGTGGCCGTGAGTTTCCTGACCGCCGCGGAGATCGCCGAAGTCATCGTGCCGATCAGGGTGCTCTGTATCGGGGGGATCGCCGCGTTCGTCCTCGTGTACTGGCTGTCGCGGCTGATCGAAACCGACATCCAGGCGCTCGAGCGGGTGATCCGACACCGACCGCCACATCAGCTCTGACGATCGTTCGATCGAGGCAGCGCAGCGCTCTCAGTTCTCGTCGGCGATTTGATGGCGGCTCTCGTGCTGACCCGGCGCATCGGGGTCCTCACCCTGATGCTCGAACAGCTCCTGCTGGTCGCGTTGCTCGTCGGTGACCTCGGTGGCGTCCTTTGGCCGGGCCGACGGGTCGTTGGGTTCGGTCATCGGCGTCACAGCCGGCCGACGACGAACGACGCTGCCTGCGCGGTCATTCCGTTCACGCCGTAGAGCGCGTGCGCGACCGACGGCTGACCGCCGGGAGTGCCGTCGCAGATCGTGTCGCCCTGGGCGCACAACTGGGTGGTCTTCGGCGCGTACAGCGGGCCGATCACGATGGGCGGTGCGCCGTAGCTGCGCAAGAACGGCTCCGACGGCGCGCCGAACAGCGTCACCGCCGCGACGTGTTCGGCGATCTCCGGTGCCAGCGGCTGCGGAATGTACGACGCGTATGCGGGCGGGATGTCAGCGGGAACCGACGCGGAGGTGGTGTAGCCGGCAACCGCCGCACCCTGGGAGAAGCCACCGAGCACGATGCGGGTGTCCGGGCAGTTGGCGGCAGTCGCCTGGATGTGGCTGCCGGCGTCCCTGATGCCGTCGACGACCGTTCGCGCGAAGTCGACGCCGCCGGAGAAGTTGTTGCTGGCCGGGTAGTTGACGGCGTAGACGTTGACCGTCCTCGGCGCCGCCTGGTTGCGCAGCGCGTCGACGAAGGACTGGCCGACGCCTCCGACGCCCGGAGCCTCCCCGGTACCTCGGGCGAACACCACCTCCACGTCCGCACACGGCTGGGCCGTTGCCGCCGGGGCCGGCGCTCCCACCAGCATCGCGGCCACGAAGGCCACCGCGGCCATCACAGCCGCCGCGCGGCCGGCCAAGTCTCTGCGCTCCATCGCACACTCCTTCTTCCGATCAGGAAGTGCTGTCATACCCCGAACTTTGCTGACGCAACCCGCGAACCCGCGGCCGTCACAACTGCTGAGCACGACCTCCCAGAAACGGGTATGCCCCGGTCATGACGGTCATCGGCTTCCACTGCTCGCACGAGCAGATCGACCCAGCCCAGCTACTGCGCGACGTCCAGCACGCCGAACAGGCCGGCTTCACCGCCGGCATGTCCTCCGACCACCTGAGTCCGTGGAGCGAGCGGCAGGGCGAGTCCGGATTCGCCTGGGCCTTCCTCGGCGCCGCACTCGCCACCACGAATCTGCCGTTCGGCGTGGTCAACGCTCCGGGGCAGCGCTATCACCCGGCGATCATCGCCCAGGGCATCGCCACGCTGGCGCAGATGTTCCCGGGGCGGTTCTGGGCGGCCCTCGGTTCCGGCGAGGCGTCCAACGAACGGGTCACCGGTGACGTCTGGCCACGTAAAGAGGTGCGCGACCAGCGCCTCGTCGAATGCGTCGACGTCATCCGGCGGCTGCTGCGCGGCGAGGAGGTCAGCCACGACGGCCTGGTGCACGTCAACCGTGCCCGGTTGTGGACGCTGCCCGACACCGTCCCCGATCTCGTCGGCCCGGCCGTCACGCCCGAGACCGCCGCCCGCCACGCCGCCTGGGCCGACGCGCTGATCACCGTCAACCAGGACAGCGAGACCCTGCGGCGGGTGCTCGACGCGTACCGCGACGCCGGCGGCCGGGGACCTGCCCGGCTGCAGATCCACCTGAGCTGGGCGCCCGACGAGGACACCGCGGAGGCCATCGCGCACGACCAGTGGCGCAGCAACGTGTTCCCGCCACCGGTCTGCTGGGACACCGAGTCCGTCGAGGCGTTCGACGCGATCGGCCAGGACGTCACCGTCGACCAGGTCAGGAAGTCGGTGAACATCTCCAGTGACCTCGGCAGGCACGCCGAGTGGCTGCACGGCTACCTCGAGCAGGGCTGGGACGAGCTGTACCTGCACTTCGTCGGCCAGCAGCAGACGCCGTTCATCGACGCGTTCGGCGAACACGTGCTGCCGCAGCTGTCCCCGACGGCCCCCGCACCGGCCGCCGAGGCGGCGAACGCATGAGGCGGGCCGACACCGGCGACCTCTGGTACAAGAACGCCGTCTTCTACTGCGCCGACATCGAGACCTTCTACGACTGGAACGGCGACGGCTGCGGTGACATCCGCGGAATGACCGAACGCGTCGAATACCTCGCCGATCTGGGTGTGACCTGCCTGTGGCTCATGCCCTTCTATCCCACCGGCCGCAAGGACGACGGCTACGACATCATCGACTTCCTGGGCGTCGATCCCCGCCTGGGGACACTCGGCGACTTCGTCGAGCTGGTCCGCACCGCCAAAGCGCACGGCATCCGGGTGATCATCGACTTCGTGATGAACCACACGTCCGATGCCCACCCCTGGTTCAAGTCAGCCCGCCGCAGCAAGGACGACTCCTACCGCGACTACTTCGTCTGGACCGACACCGAGCCGCCCGACACCTCGAAGGACGTCGTCTTCCCCGACCAGGAGGACAGCCTCTGGGAGCTCGACCCCAAGACCGGCGAGTGGTATCTGCACCACTTCTACAAGCACCAGCCCGACCTCAACATCGAGAATCCCAAGGTCCAGGAGGAGATCTCGCGCACCCTCGGCTTCTGGCTGCAGCTGGGGGTCTCGGGATTTCGCGTCGACGCCGTGCCGTTCCTGTTCGCGAAGGACGCCGTCCCAGGCCGGCCGGATCCGTTCGATCCCTTCGAATACCTGGGCGACGTCCGCAATTTCGTGAACCGCCGCGTTGGCGACGCCGTGCTGCTCGGCGAGGTCAACGTGCCCTACAAGGATCAGAAGGCGTTCTTCGGCGGTGCCGACGGCGACGGCCTGAACATGCAGTTCGACTTCATCGGCATGCAGGCGATCTTCCTGTCGCTCGCCCGGGCCGATGCCCGCCCGATCGCCAAGGCACTGCGGCAACGGCCGAAGCTCGACATCACCAGCCAGTGGGCGAACTTCGTGCGCAACCACGACGAACTCACCCTCGACAAGCTGAGCGACGACGAACGCCAGGAGGTGTTCGATGCGTTCGGGCCGGAGGAGGACATGCAGCTCTACGGCCGCGGGCTGCGCCGTCGGCTGCCCGCCATGCTCGGCGGTGATCAACGGCGGATGAAGATGGCCTACTCGCTGGCGTTCTCACTGCCCGGCACACCGGTGCTCTTCTATGGTGAAGAGATCGGGATGGCCGAGAATCTGGACGTCCCGGGACGATTCGCGGTGCGCACCCCGATGCAGTGGACCGGCGGGCCCAACGGGGGCTTCTCCCGCGCCGGCAAACGGCGCCTGCCGCGTCCACTACCCGACGGGATGTACGGTCCCGATCGCGTCAACGCCGCCGATCAGCGGCACGACCACGACTCGTTTTGGTGGTTCATGCGCAACCTCATCTACACCTACCGGCAGCAGCCCGAGATCGGCTGGTCGACTCCAGAGGTGCTCAAGCAGCCCCACACCGGAGTGCTGGCACACGTCTGCCGGGAGGCCGATTCGGACTGGTTGATGCTGGCGCTGCACAACTTCGGCGCGGACAGCTGCATGGTGCCCGTGCAGCTCGAGGACGAGGGCGGATGCCTGCTCGTGGACCTGCTGCACGGGCTCACCGAACATGAGCTCGACAGCAAGGGCCGCATCGAGATCGGCATGGAGCCCTACGGCTACCGGTGGTTGCGGCTGCGCCGCCCGGACGACGACCCGATCATCTAGGCGGGCGGACCGGCGGCCGTCGGCCGCGCCCCGACCACGAGCGCGGCTATCACCAGGACGATGCCGATGATCTCGGCGGCCGTCGGAATCTGTAGCAGCACAACGGCTCCGACCACCGCCGCCGTGGTGGGCAGCAATGACAGCAGGAGGGCGAACCGCGCGCGTCCCACCCGCGCGAGCACCAGCTGGTCCAGCACGTACGGAATCGCCGTGGACAGCACACCGATACCGGCGCCGACCAGCCACGTTCGCGCGTCGAGGAACACCGACGCGTCGGCCCACGCCTGGCCGGCGATGATCGCCGGCGCGATGACCACCGCCGCGATCGCCATGCCGACCGCGAGGGAGTCGAGGCCCTGTCCGGCGTCGGCCACGATCTTGCCCATGACGATGTAACCGGCCCACATCGCCGCCGACGCCAGCGCGAAGGCGACACCGAGCCAGGAGGCGTCGAACTGCACACCGGCCAGCAGGATCACGCCCGCGCACACGAGGACGACGGCGAAGACATCGCGCCGATGGCGGAAACCCAACGCTGCCACCAGGACCGGACCCAGGAATTCGATCGCCACCGCTGTGCCGAGTGGTATCCGCGCGATCGCCTCGTAGATGGCTAAGTTCATGCCCGCGGTGATCAGGCCGAAGCACCCCGCGGCGGCCAGGCCGCGCCGCGTCCACGGCAGTCGCCATGGGCGGCGCCACGCGCAGAGCAGCGCTGCCGCGGTCGCAACCCGGAGCCAGGCCACCGTCGACGGCTCGGTGGTGTCGAACAGGAAGACCCCGATGGCCGCCCCCAGGTACTGCGACACCGCGCCGACGACGAACAGCAGTGGCACCCAGGGCATGACGGCCCGGTCAGGTGACGCGCACGAGCTCGGCGACGAATCGCCGGCTCGCCACGACGTAGCAGGCGACCGCCGCGAGTTGCATCACCGGAACCACCAGCAGCAGCGCACGGCCGAGGGACATGACGCCGAGTTCGGCCGTCAGCGCATCACTGATGACGCCGGTGACGAACGGGCCCGCACTGCCCAGGATGGCGCCGAAGAACAGGAAGATCGCCGATGCGGTGGCACGCTGCTCGGGCGCCGCCAGTCGCTGGATCGCGGCGATCGACGGCGCCATGTAGGCGGTTCCGACGATGTAGCTCAACGCGATGCACCAGACCGCAGTCAGCCGGCTCTCCACCAGGAACGCCGCAACCGAGAAGGGCAGCAACGCTGCCGTCACCGCCGCGACCAGCCACAGCAGCCAGCGCGGGTCCCTGGCCGACAGCCGGTCGGCGACCCGGCCGACGAGCAGCAGACCCAGGATGCCCGACAGCCCACTGGCGATCCCGTAGTGCACCCCTACCTCGCCGAGCGACATGCCGTGCGTGCGGATCAGGAATGCAGGCGCGAAGGTGGTGAGCGCATAGCCCGCGACCGAGATGCAGGCGGCACCGGTGACGACGGCGATGAAACTGGGTTTGCGCAGCAGGCCCCAGGGCCGCGCCGGCCCCTGCCCCGGCCCGGCGGGCAGCGCGGGCATCGCCTGACGCCGGCCGAGCACGACGAGCACCAGCGGAGCGACGACGACGCTGATCGCGCCCATCACCACGAACGCGGTGCGCCAGCCCAGTGACTGCGCGAGCAGGCCGCCGCCGAGCAGGCTGGCCGCGCTGGCCAGCGGGATCGACAGGGTGATGACGGCCAGCGGTGCGGCACGGCGTTCCGGCGGGAAGTTGCGCGCCACATACGCGTGGGCGGCCGGGGTGCTGCCCGCCTCACCCACCGCGACGCCGATCCGGGTGAGCGCGAGTTGCACGCCGGACGTCACCGCCCCACCGAGCATCGTCATCGCGCCCCACAGCGTCAGACACGACGACACCACCAGCCCGAACGCACCGCGGTCGGCGATGCGGGCGATGAAGAGCCCGAGGACGGCGTAGACGGCGAGGAACCCGAACCCGTTGATCACGCCGATCGCGGTGTCGGACAGCGCGAGATCCTTCTTGATCGGTTCGGCGAGCACCGCGGGCAGGAAGCGGTCGGCGTAGTTCAGGGTGCCGACGACGGCCAGCAGCACCACGGCAACCCACGCGCGGCGAGGGGAATGACCGTCGACGCTCACCCGGCGAACGATATCGACGTCGCCGAGCAATTCGTCACGGCCACACCGGCCGGGAACGACGCGGGATCAGCGCCGGCGATGACGGCGTCGCGGTAGTAGGCGCGGGCCCGATCCGACGAGCACTCGACGTCGGCGTTCAGCACGCGGAACGACGCCGGGTCGGCGCCCGGAACGGGCTTGCCCATCCAGTACGCCCGGGTGTCGTCCTTCGCGTAGGGACCCTCCAGCGGACGGAACGTCGCGACGTCCGCGCCTGCGACCGCGTCGGCGAAGTAGTAGACCTGCCGCGCGTCCTGCGCGTAGGCGCCCTGCAACACGCGGAATGTCGCAGGCTCGGCGCCGGCGATGACGCCCCCGTTGACGTGCACTGCGGCACTGTCCTTGGTGAACAGGTAGGACCCGGTGTTCGAGATGATCGCGAAGTTGGCCGGATCCTCGGACAGGACGCGACCGTCGCTCCAGTACACCGCGCGGCCGTCGCGGGTCAGGTCGCCGTCGAGCAGGGCGAAGTGTGCGGGGTCGTCGCTGACGATGCGGTCGCGCCGGAAGACGTGCGACCGGTCCCTGGCGAAGTCCTGGCGGTCGAGCAGCTCGAAGCTGCCCGGGTCCGCCTCCTCGAGACGCCGGCCGTCGACGTAGACGCTGTCCCGGTCACGCGCGAAGGTCCGGTCGAGCGCCTGGAACGACGAGGCGTCGGCGCCGGCGATCTCGACCGCCTCACCGGGGAACGCCTCGAGGTAGAACACCGTGTCGTCGCGGACGTGGTAGCCCGCCGCGTCGAACAGCGAGTGCGGCGGCTTCCCGCTGCCGCAGGCCGCGACCATCAGGCCCAGCGTGACCACGCATGCCGCGGCGACCGGTCTGCGCATTCGATGATCGAAGCACCCCGCCGGCCGGCGCGTCGATCGATCCGCCCGACCGCCCGTGGTGCCGGCAGCACTCCGCTTTCGTTGGCAAAGATCAATCGGCCTACCCCGCAGCTGCGTTACTCCGTAATGGACCGGACGCTTTCCCTTCGCCAAAAAATAACACCGGCGTAACAAATGACGCTTTCGCTGGAGTGCCCGGATGCCACCTCGGGCGACGATTCCGTGCCGACATCACACAGAGGGCCGGATGATAGCGATGGCGAGGCATTCGCGCCGAATGTTCGCCAAAACAACGAAATCTGAGCCGGAGTGTCATTTCCGTCCGCGCCTCCCGTCACCGACGCCGCAGGCGCCGCGTCGCGCGGCCGCCGACCGGCACGCCTTGCGACGGTCTTGTAAGGGCTTTGAACTGGAGTTATAGCTCGCCGAGCCGAATGAGAGCATCGACGACATGGCGGAAGCGGCACCGATCCCCGGCAGCACTGCGCGCACTCTTACGTACACCAAGCTGTTCAACGAAAGGCGCCGTTTCGTTGCCACCAGCGCCGTCCGGCGCCCTCGCGCCTGTACGGTGCCTACATCACCGCTCTCCGCGCGCCGCACATCAGAACCCTGACCGCGCAATTGATCTTGTTTTCAAAGAAAATTTGCCAAGATCACAATTCGGCTTGTTCTTTAGCGCGCGTAGTCCACCGAAACGCGCTAAAGTCACGCGCGGGGGCAAACTTTTGACCGGAGGTGTCACCGCGTCGGCGTCGCCGGAGCGGTGATAGACGAGGAGGGGACCATGCGTCGACGTGCGGTATTGACCGGAGGGGCGGGATTCGTCGGCTCCCACCTGGCCGAGCGCCTTCTGGAACACGACATCGACGTCGTCTGTCTCGACAACTTCGTGACCGGAGCCCCGGAGAACGTCGCCCACCTCCAGGGACGCGACGGATTCCGCCTCCTCAAGGTCGACGTCTCCGACTACATCTCCGTCCCGGGACCCGTCGACTACGTGCTCCACTTCGCCTCGCCGGCATCGCCGGTCGACTACGCCGAACTGCCGATACAGACCATGAAGGCCGGTTCCGTCGGCACGCTGCACACGCTGGGTCTGGCGAAGGACAAGGGCGCACGCTACCTGCTGGCGTCGACCTCGGAGACCTACGGCGATCCGCTTGTCCACCCGCAGCCCGAAACATATTGGGGCAACGTCAATCCGGTCGGCCCGCGCGCCTGCTACGACGAGGCGAAGCGGTTCGCCGAGGCGTTGACCACGTCGTACCGGGTCAAGCACGGTGTGAACGCCGCGATCATGCGGATCTTCAACACCTACGGTCCCCGGATGCGGCCGCGCGACGGGCGGGCCATTCCCAACTTCGTCGGCCAGGCGCTGTCGAACACGCCGATCACCGTGCATGGCGACGGCAGTCAGACCCGTTCGGTGTGCTACGTCGACGACCTGGTCGACGGCGCCCTGCGGCTGCTGTTCTCGGACCTGTCGGGCCCGGTGAACGTCGGCAACCCGCATGAGATGACGGTGCTGGAGCTGGCGAACCTGGTCCGCGAACTCACCGGATCGCAGTCTCCGGTGGAGTTCACCGACCGCGGCCAGGACGACCCGTCCCAGCGACGGCCCGACATCGGACTGGCCCGCAGGGAGCTGGGGTGGGAGCCCAAGGTCGACGTCCGCGACGGTCTGCTGCAGACCATCGACTGGTTCCGTGACCGGGCCGACGAAAGATCACATGCCGGCTTCCCCGCGGCGCGACGCCCCATCCTCGAGGTCGAACAGGACCGGCCGCGGCACAAGGTCGCGGTGATCGGCACCGGCTACGTCGGCGCGGTCACCTCCATCTGTCTGGCGTCGCTGGGTCATGTGGTGACTGGGCTGGACGCGGATCCGGCGAGGGCCGGCCAGCTCAACGACGGTCAGGCGCCGTTCCACGAGCCGGGCCTGCCCGAGATGTTGACCGCGACCCTCGGCACCGGCCGGCTGAAATTCACCGACCAGCCGACCGAGGCGTTGACCGACGCGGATTTCGTCTTCCTCTGTGTGGGCACTCCGCTCGGCCGCGACGGGTCACCGGACCTGACGCAGCTCGAGAGCGCTATCCGGTCGCTCGCGCCGCATCTGCGTCCCGGCGTGGTGATCGTCAACAAGTCCACCGTGCCCGTCGGCTCCGGCAACTGGACCCGCACGATCCTCGAAGAAGCCCTGCCCGGCGGGCGGCAGACCTTCTTCCATGTCGTCTCCAACCCTGAGTTCCTGCGCGAGGGAAGCGCGATCGAGGACTTCCTGTACCCGGACCGGATCGTTCTCGGCGGCGATCCCTCCGACGTGAACCGGGTCGCCCAGCTCTACCAGCCGGTGGTCGACCAGTCCTTCGACGCCGGCCGCCGCAACCACCGGCCGACACTGATCACCACCGAGCTGGCCTCGGCGGAGATGATCAAGTACGCGGCCAATGCCTTCCTGGCGACGAAGATCAGCTTCGCCAACGAGATCTCGCAGCTGTGCGAGCTGGTCGGCGCAGATGTACGGGAGGTGCTTCCCGCCATCGGAGCCGACCGCCGGGTCGGCAACGCGTTCCTCAATCCCGGTGTCGGCTGGGGAGGTTCGTGCTTCGGCAAGGATGTCGCCGGCCTGATCTCGACGGGCCAGGAGTACGGCTATACGCCGTCCATGCTGTGCGCGACGGTCGAGATCAACCAGGCACAGCGCGCGACGGCGGTGCGCAAGCTGCAGCGGGAGCTGCACGTGCTCAAGGGCCGCCGAATCGCACTGCTCGGGCTGACCTTCAAGCCGGGGACCGACGATCTGCGCGATGCACCGGCATTGGACGTGGCCAAGCGGCTGCTGGCCGCCGGAGCGGTGATCTCGGCGTTCGACCCCGTGGTCAAGTCGCTGCCGGACGAGTACGCGGCGATCCGACTTGCCAGCGACCCCTACGACGCGGCCGACCGGGTGGACGCGTTGATCCTGATGACCGACTGGCCGGAGTTCCGCTTCATCGATGCCGCCGCGTTGCGACGCGTCATGCGCGGCGACCTGGTCGTCGACGGCCGCAACTTCCTGCCGCAAGCCGCTTTCGTCGGTTCCGGCCTTCGCCTCATCGGCTTCGGCTGGTGACCGCACAACAACTCAACTCCGCCACCACACTCCCGAAAGTTTCCAGGAGTCATCATGACCAGTGAGGCCATTCTCGCCAGTCGAACCACATCACCCGCCATGCCGGTGCCTGCCGACATCGCCCCGCCCTCGGCTGTGCTGCCGCTCAACAACACCCGGCCGGCGCCCGCAGCCCCCGAACTGGGTCAGCGTCACCGCTACCTGTTGCGGATCGCCGACGTGGTGGCGCTGACCGCGTCCGCCGCGCTCGGCGCGACGGCGCTCAATCTCGTCAGCCCGGTCAGGGCCGGCAACCTCGGCCTGCGCGACCTCGTCGTCACCGTGCTGGCGATGGTGGTGGCCCTGCACCTGCACGGGCTGTACCGCAGGCCCGCATCGCGATTGCGGCCGAGCGGCTGGTGGCGGCCGACGGTGATCGCCCGCTGCCTGCCGACGGCGGCGCTGCTCGCGCTCGGCGCCGACGCCCTGCTGTTCCACGGTGGCCGGATGACATTGACCTCGGCAGTGGCGATGACACTGCCCGCCGTCGCCCTGGTGCCGTTCGGACGAGGGCTGATGGTCCGGATGTTCGACACGCCGACCGTCACCCGGATCGTGGTGGTCGGCACGGGACCGATATCCGACCGGCTGACCGCGCGACTCAGCAGATGCGCCGACACGATCGTGGTCGGTCACGTCGACGACAACCCGGCACGGGGTTCGTCGGTGCTCGGCGGCCTGTCCGATCTGCCCGATGTCTGTGCGGACCACCGCGCGGACCGCGTCATCGTCGCCTTCCCGAACGCGACCGACCAGGACACGCTCGACGCGCTCCGGCTGCTGCTGGGACAGGTGCCGGTGTCGGTGATCCCCCGCTTCTTCGAACTGCACAACTGGCGCAGTGAGGTCGAGGAGCTGCACGGGCTCGCTCTCATGCACGTGCCCGCCGCGTCGCTGGGGCTCAGCGCCCGGACTCTCAAGCGGGCCATGGACATCACGCTGGCGTCCTGCGCGCTGGCCGTGGTGGCGCCGATCTGGCTGGTCATCGCGGTGGCCATCCGGCTGGACAGCCCGGGACCGGTCTTCTTCCGGCAGGAACGGATCGGACGGGCCGGGAAGCCGTTCCAGATCTTCAAGTTCCGCACGATGACCGACGGCGCAGCAGCACAACTCGACGCCGTCGCGCAGCACAACAAGGTGGACGGCCCGCTGTTCAAGGCGGAGCACGACCCCAGGGTCACCCGCGTCGGCGGACTGTTGCGCCGCACCAGCCTCGACGAACTGCCTCAGTTCCTCAACGTGGTGCTCGGTGACATGTCGCTGGTCGGCCCGCGGCCGCTGCCCACCGACATGGCCGACGGACTCGACGGCGCCGCGCTGACCCGCCTCGACGTGTGCCCCGGCATCACCGGGCTGTGGCAGGTCTGCGGTCGCAGCGACCTCAACTACGCCGATCTGCAGCACCTCGACTCGGTGTACGTCCGGTCGTGGTCGCTGCTGTGGGACCTGCGGATCATGCTGCAGACGCCGCGCGTCGTCTTCGAGCGCAAGGGTGCTTACTAGATGACACAGGTCGCCAGGGTCGAGTCGGCCCCGGACCAGCCCAAGGTCCGCGCCGGCTATCGGCCCGACATCGAGGGGCTGCGGGCGGTCGCGATCATCCTGGTGCTGCTCGCCCACGCCGGAGTGAGCCGGCTCGAGGGAGGCTACGTCGGCGTCGACGTCTTCTTCGTGATCTCCGGCTTCCTCATCACCCAGATGCTCGTCCGCGAGGTCCGCTCCACCGGGCGGCTCCGTGTGCGCCGCTTCTACGCCCGCCGGGCCCGGCGTCTGCTGCCCGCATCGGCGGTCACGCTGGTGGCGTCGGCACTCCTGGCATGGTTGTTCCTGCCCCAGAACCGCTGGGTGAACACCGCTTACGACATCATGTTCAGCGCGGTGTACGCGATCAACTGGCGATTCGCCGAAGAGAGCGTCAATTACATGCGGGCCGATGCCGCTCCGAGCATCGTGCAGCATTTCTGGTCGCTCGCCGTGGAGGAACAGTTCTACATCCTGTGGCCGTGCCTGCTGATCGCGGCGGCGTTCTTCGCCCGGTTGGCTCATCGTCGCAGCCTCAACGGCGCAATGCTGTGCGCACTTGCGCTCGTGGGTCTGCCGTCGCTGGCATGGTCCATCTACTACACCGAGACGAGCCCCGACAGAGCATATTTCGTGTCCACCACCCGGGTGTGGGAGCTCGCGCTCGGGGCGGCGGTGGCGATACTGGCGGTCAACGGACGAAACCTCCCGCGGGGCCTCGCCGTACTGGCCGGGTGGGCGGGCATCGCTGCGATCGTCGCGGCGGGCGTCTTGTTCACCACGGAGACCCCGTTCCCCGGTTACTGGGCCTTGGTCCCAACGCTGGGTACCGCGGCCGTCATCGTCGCGGGTCTCTCCGCCGAGGGCAGGAGAACAGGGTCCGTCGGCTGGATCCTGTCCACCGGCCCGATGGAAACGGTCGGCCGCCTGTCGTACTCGCTGTACCTGTGCCATTGGCCGATCATCGTCGTGGCCACCGCCGCGCTGGGAACACTCGACACCGTCACGGGACTGATCGCGGTGTCCGCGGCCTTCATCCCTGCTTATCTCCTGCACCACCACGTCGAGAATCCGATCCGGTTCTCCCAGGCGGGATTGCAGTATTCGGGCCCGATGCTGAAGCTCGCCGCCGTCACCACGGTCGTCTCGTTGACCGCTGGAATGGCTCTCTACATCGCGAACTGGCCCCCCGCACCCCCGTTCGTGCCGCCCGCGATCACGGTGATGAACGGCGCCGGCACGACGAGTCCCGTCAGCCAGACCGGCGGCACACAGAACGAACAGCCGGTCGACAAGTCGAATCCTAATGCGATCCTCGGCGCTTCCCTGCTCCGCGATGATCCGCTCAACGATCCCAACGGGGCGCCGAAGGACAAGTCCGCTCACATCGTCCCCGATCCCCTGGTGGCGAACGAGGACTACACCCAGTGCACTCAGGTGATCGAGAGCGCTGAGGTGCGCTCATGCGCATACGGGAAACAGGACTCCGATGTCATCGTCGCCGTCGTGGGCGACTCGCACGCCAATCAGTGGGTGCCCGGACTGGCCAAGGTCGCCGAGAAGAAGGGCTGGGCGTTGGTGGAGTACACCAAGGCCGCATGCTCGTTCAGCGACGTCCCGGTGGCCACCAAGGACCAGAAGCCCTATCCCTCGTGCAACGAGTGGAGCGCGGCGGTGCTCGACCAGCTGATCAAGGAAAAGCCGACGATGGTGATCACCTCTCAGTCCTCCAAGGGCGTGTTCGTCAACGGTGAGCTCCGGTACGACCCTGTGGGACGCAGTGCGCTCGCAGCGGGCCTGCGGCGGTCCTACGAGGCGCTCACGAAGGCGGGGATACCGGTCCTGGTGATCCAGGACAGCCCCGCACCCACCCAGGACATCCCGGACTGCGTGGAGGCCAACGCCGACGAACTCACCGCCTGCGCCGCCGATCGCGCCGTGATGGTCCCCGACGACCACGGCTCCGACCAGATGGAGGCGGTCCAGGGGCTGGGCAATGTCCGCGTCGTCGACTTCAACGATGCGATCTGCCCGACCGACAAGTGCGCGGCAGTGATCGGCAATGTGCTCCTCTACCGAGACAACAGTCATATGACCGGGACGTACGTGCGCACGCTCGTGCCGTTCCTCGACAAGCGGATATCGCTGCCGCAATGAACGTCCTGACCTTGCCGCCCAGCAGTCAGCCCGACAGCTCCTGCCTCTTTTTCGGGGCGGGCAACTGGGGCCGCAATGTCATCACGGCGTTCACCGCGTGCGGCGCCACCGCGAGCGGGTTCGCGGTGACCGGGACCGCGTCGACCCTGACGTGGCTGTCCACCGCCCATCCCGGGGTGCCGGTGTCGACCGACCCCCGGCAACTACTGGCCACCGACGATGCCCCCACCGTGGTGATCACGACGCCGAAGGAGACGCATGTCGCCCTGGCGGAGCTGGCACTCTCCGACGGCAGACACGTGTTCGTCGAGAAACCGATGGCGCTCGATCCCGCCGACGGCCGGCGCTTGACCGCAATGGCGGAGAACCGTGGGCTGGCGCTCTTCACCGGGTTCACCTACCTCTACCACCCGGCCGTCGAGCGGTTGCGCGCCGCCGTCGGCCCGGATGACGTTGCGGCGCTGCGGTTCGCGTGGCACCGCCCGGCACTCGAAGGCCCGGTCGAGTGGGAGTTGCTCCCGCACGACGTGGCATTGGCCATCACGCTCACCGATGAGATCCCGCACGCGATCTGCGTGTCCGGCGGTGGAGACACCGCCCGATGCTGGTGGACCACGTCCCGCGGGGCCACCGTGTCGATAGAGCTGACGGGCTCAGGCCCGGGGCCGAAACGCAAGCAGCTGGCGTTGACGACCGCATCGGGTGAGTCCTGGGAGTGGTCCGACCACCGGCTGCGGCAGACGCCGGACGGGAACCGGCCACCCGGTGCGGACCCGGTCGACGCACAGTTCGCACCGAACCTGCCCCTTCTCCGCGAGGTGGATTGGTTCCTCGACCATCGCACCGACCGTCGCGCGATGCGCACCGACATGGCGCTGTCCGTCGCCGTCACCGATCTCATCAATCGCGCGTTAACCACCCGACAGGAGCGTCCCGCATGATCTCCAAACCCATCACATTCGGCCGTGTCGCGGTCGTCGGCGCCGGCGTGTTCGGCGTATCCGCCGCTGTGCGGTTGGCTGAAGACGGCTGGGAGGTGGACGTTTTCGAGGCGCAGCGCTCCATCATGAACGGGGCGACCGGCAACAACGTCTTTCGGCTGCACCGCGGTTACCACTATCCGCGCAGCCTCGACACCGCGCTGGAGACCAAGGAGAGTGTGACGTCGTTCCTCGCGGAATACGGGGCGGCGGTCATCGATTCCGAGCAGCACCTCTACGCGGTGAGCCGCGTCGGCAGCAGGGTCACCGGCCAGGAATTCCTCGACCACTGCACCAGGGCGGGCCTGGAGTTCGAAGTGGTGAAGTCGCCGTTGTTGCGCGAGGACACCACGGAACTCGTCATCAGGGCAACCGAGTCGCGAATGGATCCGGTGCAGCTGAAGAACATCGGGTTGCGCCGGCTGGCGGAGTCAGGCGTGCGGCTGTACGGCGGGGTCGAGGCCGGCCCCGATGTGGTGGACCACTACGACTACGTGGTGCTGTGTGGCAACGCCCGCTCGAATGCGCTGATGCGGGCATGGGGCATCACACCACCCCGCCGTCAATTCGAGGTGTGCGAGGTCGCCATCATGAAGGGTGCGGCGTTGGGCGACACCGACATCGTCGTGATGGACGGACCGTTCAACTCGCTGTCCCCCTACGGCCGCCGAGAAGACCTGCACATCCTCTACGACGTCGAACACAGCGTGCATCACCGGTCGATCTCGGAGTCCTTCGAGCCGCCCGAGGCGTATCGCGACCTGCTGACGAATCCGTGCGGAGAGCCCTCGGCGCTCACCGCTTTCGATGCGATGCGCGAGACCGCCAGCAGGTTCGTCAACGGGCTCGACGACGCCGAGTACTGCGGCTCGCTGTGGAGTGTGCGTACCGTCCTGGCCGACGTCGACGCCACCGACGCGCGCCCGACGATCGTCAACTGGGTGGCGCCGACGGTCATGACGCTGTTCTCAGGCAAGCTCGTCACCGCCGTCACCGCGGCCGACACCGTGGTCGACGAGATGCGTTGCAAGCTGATGGAAGCGCCGCACTCCCTGGCCGCGGTCTGAGAACTCGCTACGGGGCGGTCACGCGCAAGCCGTCGTGCCAGACGATCTGCGTCCCGGAGCTCCCCGCATCCCGGTACACCCCTTGTTTGAGATAGGCGGGTCGATCGCTCAGCGTCGGGCGGCTGTGCCGGGGCACGGCCAACACCCCGTCCTGCCAGACCTCCACGAAACCGACTGCGGGATCAGCGGAGAACTTGACGTGCAGGACGTAGTCCGTCCACACGCCCGGCCGCACCGGCCCGATCGAGCGCCGGTAGGGAATCGACGGACCGTCACCCCCGAGTTCGAGCGTGTTCGCCTTGGACACCTGCAGGGTGAGCGGCGGCGATGAATCGTCGCTCGGCAGCCATTGCATGAGCACGAACCAGCTGTCGCTGCCGTCCCGCGGATTCTGGAACGTCTCGTCGAATTTCACCGACAATTCGTAGAACCGCTCATCGCCCTCCGCGACGGCGGCACCCCTGGTCCGACCGTCGTCGGTGCGCACCTCTGCGCGCTCGCCTCCACCGAACGGCGGGACGTCGCCGTCGCGCACCTCGAACCGAGCCGCACTCGGGTGGCCCGGCCCACCGTCACGGACGCATGCGCTGTACCCGCAGTACTCGCCCGGCGGCTCGTTCCAGTCACGGACATGAAGTGTGGCCCACTGGCTGAGGTCACCGGTGTCGTAATCGCCGGTGAACACCACACGAGACCCCGCGGGCACCAGGCATGCGTCGGCGGCGTCGCGGGGAGTCGCGCACAGCGGCGACGCGGGGGCAGGCGCCGCCGCGCAGCCGGCGGCGAGCCAGGAAAAGCAGATGACGGCTGAGACGATGGCCGCGCTACGCATGTCAGGGTGCCGTGACGCGGAGGCCGTCATGCCACACCACTTGCGTACCACCGGCATCCGCATCACGGTAGATGCCCTGCTTCAGGTAGCTGCTCTCGGTGGTCATCGTCGGCCGGTTGTACCTCGGGAGCACCAGTAGGCCGCCGGCCCACGCTTCGACGAATCCGACCGATGGGTTCTTCGAGAACTTCACGTGCAGTATGTAGTCGACCCATTCGCCGGGCCGAACCTCACCGATCGGCCGGTGGTACCTGCGAGGCACCCCGTCACCGCCGAATTCCAGGGTGTTGCTCTCGGAGACCTGTAGCGCCAGCGCGGGGGCGCCGTAGCCGAACCACTGCATCACGATGAACCAACCCGCGCTGGACACCCGGGGATTGCGGAAGGTCTCGTCGAACTTCACCGACATCTCATACCAGCGCTCGTCACCCTCGAAGGCGTAGCCGCCGCTCGACGGACCGTCGCCGGTGCGCACTTCCGCGCGCTCTCCGCCGCCGAACGGCGGCACGTCCCCGTCCCGCACCTCGAACCGGGCAGCAGTCGAGTGGCCTTCGCCGTCATCGTGGACGCATGCGCGGTAGGTGCAGTAATCGCCGGCGAACTGGCTCCAATCCTGGGTCTGCAGCGTCGCCCATTGCGTGAGGTCGCCGGTGTCATAGTCACCGACGAACACCACCCGCGATCCCACCGGCACCCGGGGCGGCTCGGTGACGCAGCCCGCCGCCGTCGCCAGAACGGCGGCCGCCAACGCAGCGGAGCGAAATCGCATGTCACCTCGTCCGGATCACACGGGCCGGCCGGCCGGCGACCACTGCGTTGGACGGTACGTCATGCAGCACGAGGCTGCCCGCTCCGATCGCCGCGCCGTACGCCACCACGACGGAACCCGGGATGATCGTGCTTCCCCCGCTCACTTTCCTGCCGCTCACCACCTGCATGCGAAGCAGGCGGCCCTTGTGCACGACTGTGCGGAGCGGGTCCAGGCGGGGCGAGATGGGCCGCTCGGCGGAGGTCGTCAACCGCGCCTCGCCAGCGCGAGGAACGGTTCGACCATCCGGTCGGCCGAATACTTCGACCGCGCAAGCCGGGCCATCTGCGCGCAATCGAAGGACCAGGGCTCGCGGTAGAGCGACATGATCGCCTCGCAGCAGCCTGCTGCGTCGTCGGTCTCGAACACGATGCTGTTGCTCGTATCCAGAGCCTCGATCTCGGGCGCGTGCGGATCATCGCGCGGATACAGTACGGGCACACCGAAGTACAGCGCCTGCGTGGCATTCAGACCGATGTAACCGGGCGCGAGGAGTCCGCGGCAGCGCTGAAAGATCGGCGCCAGCTGGTCGAGGTCGCTGACCCAGCCGTAACACCGGACCTGGGCATCGAGGCCCGCCATCGCCACCCGGTCGGCGATGGCGCCCTCCATCGGCCCCGACCCCACGATGTGCAGGACGGTGTCCGCAGGCAGAGCGGCGCGGGCACGCTCGAACGCCTCGAGGCCCAGCAGCGGCTTCTTCTCGGGGACCAGGCGGCCGATCATCACCAGGTCAGGGCGGTCGGCCGGCTCGCCCACCTCGAATCGCGACATCTGCTCGATCGAGTACAGCGAATTGCGCGCGGGCATCACGTTCTTCCGCGGGAACAGCGCCTGCAGTTCAGCGGCCTCCGTCTCCGTGTACGTGATCAGCTCCGAGCACAGGCTCTCCATCACCCGGCGAATGCGGTTGTGTTCCGGTCGGGGTCCGCGCCGCGAGTGCGCATGCCCCCACGCGGCCGTGCCGCGCAGGGTGAGCAGCCGCCCGATCAGCAACAGCCACGAGGTGAGGTTGCGCGGGTTGATCTCGATCACCAGGTTCCTGGCGAGGAATCCGCGCACCAGGCATCCGTGCTGCCACACCGCCCGGCGCCCGGCGAGATAGCGGTTGCGTCCGGTACGCAACACGATCGGCGACGCCACATCGGTGACGACGCCGTCGCCGAACTGCGCGTCGCCGACCAACAGCAGGATGTCCTCACCGGACAGTTCGAGTGCGCGCACGAACTCCTGCCGGTACGACGGCATCGCCAGTTGCGTCACGACCAGATCGCGTCGGCGCCGCACAGGAGAGTGCGCGCGGACCCGGTCGCCGGTCACCGAACGAATCGTGTCACTGGTCATCGGTCGTTGTCCCCCATCAGTGAGCGAGAACCGTTGTCGGTGCTTGCTGCCGCTTCAGCCGGTAGGCGCCGGCCATCAGGACGAACTGCAGCACGTAACCGACGGCCACGGCCCACGCGGCGCCGATCCCGCCGTGTATCGAGCCCAGAACCGCGATCAGCACCAGCGTGGTCGATGCGCTGGTCCACACCGCGGCCGCCACCCGGGAGGCGCGATCAACGGCGTGCAGTCCGCTGGCGAAGGCCGACGACATGGCGGCGAACACCAGGCTGCCGATCACGATCTGCACCACAGGCACGCTGGCGCTGTACTCGTCGCCGAGCAGTAGTGGGATCCAGTGGTTCGCCGTCATCGCCAACGGCGCGAACACCGCACCGGTGACGAGTCCCAGCACCGCGACCGCCCGGAGCGTCAGTGTCTCCTTGGTGGTCGCGAGGCGGGCCAGCAGCAGCTGTGTGTAGGTGCCGGGAACCAGGAGCAGGGCCGGCACCAAACGGGTGGCCGGCGCGAAGATGCCGGCGACGGCTGTGCCGGCCGCGAAGGACAGCACGGCGACGTCGATCTGGCGGACCCCCTGCCCCGCTATGGCAGCCCAGAACGGCCGGAGCATCCGCCAGGTGGTTTGGTCGGGACGCGCCTCCCTCTCACCGGCCACCGTCTCGTCGGCGACTCGCCGGCCGAGGTACAGGTTCGCGACTCCGGCGGTGATCAGCATGGTGAACGAGAACGCCCACACGAGATTTGCGGTCGAGGCGAACAGCAGAACCGCCAGCAGGGTGGGCAGCCTGCGCAGCAGGAACGCTGCGCCGACGGGAACCTGCTGGTTCCTCGACATGAGGTAGGCGCTGCTGACCTCCAGTTGCCGCTCGAGGGGCACCCACAGGCACAGCGGTAGACACGCGACGAGCACGGCGGATCCGCTTGCGACGGCGAACGCCACGAGCACCGGAACCGAGATGAGCATGGTGGCCGCGGAGAGCATGCGCCCGGCGCGAAGGATCTTGATGATCGTCGTGGGGTCGTCGTGATGACGACCCACCGCGTAGGTGGCGCCACCGTCGGAGATCAGGTTGAGCGCCATGAGTGCGCCCAGCACCGCGGCGAATTCGGCGAAGTCGGACGGTCCGAGGCTTCTGGCGAGCACCAGCAGACTCAGCGCCTGCGCGGCCGTTGACGTGATGCGTGCGCCGCCGACCAGGCCCAGGGCCCTCAACATCGTCGTGGGCCGGCCGACGTTGCCGTGGGACGCCACTGCCAGACCAGGAAGATCATGAACGCCACGGGAATCCAGTAGTACCGGTTGTAGATTCCCGGCGCCGTCTGCGCGAAGGCCAGTGCCGCCACGAACGCGGTGGCGACGACGCCGTGCAGGGCGTTCCTCGGGTCGCGGCGCAGGCAGTAGCGCGCGGCGAGTCCGGTCGCTATCACGACGCCCAGGAAGGCGAGCACACCACCGGCGGTCCAGGTCCCCAGGAAGTTGTTGTGCACGGTGAAGCGCTTCATCAGGACGTTGTCGTCGATCAGCATGCCGTTGCCGATGATGGGTGACTCGCGGATCTCGTCCATCGCACGACGGGCCAATTCCATTCGCGTTCCCGCGGTGTCGTACTCGGCCTTGGTGGTGGTGAACCCGGTGGTCCGCAGCAGCCGTTCGATCGGGTTGAGGGCGCCGAGGCCCTCCAGCTGGCTGAGCACGAACACGATGATCACCGACCCGGCGGCGGTGACGACGGCCGCCCGGCCGAGGTGGATCGCCCTGGACAGCAGCAGGAACAGCACAGCGGCGAGCATGCCGAGCACCCCGCTCACGCTGCCACTGAGGATCAACCCCGTCGTGCAGACGGCGAGGATGCCGAAGGCGAAGAAGCGGAAGCGTTTCGTCACTGCGTTACCGAACGCAGCGAGTGCCGCTGCCGCGGCCATCACACTGATGCCTGCGAGGTCGTTCTGGTGGGTGGTGATGCCGGTGAACCGCCCGTCGACAGTGACCTGACCACCCGGGATCACGTCACCGAAGAGCAGCTGGACGACGGCGCCCAACCCGCAGATCGCCGCTCCGATCAGCCACCAGGCGACCGCCCGGGTGACGTGCCGCTGTTCGACGAGCAGGTTGAGCAGGATCCACGGCACGATGACGACCATGTAGACCAGGCGAGCCAGGATGCTCAGGCTGCCCACGGGATCGCTGCTGGCAGCAGAGGCCACCGCGCCGCCCACCACCAGCAGGGCGGCCGCCACCCACAGCATCGGGGGGACCTGGCGCGGCGGACGCCGCATGGACAGCAGCGCGCAGAACCCCGCCCCTGCCATCAGGATGTCGCCGATCGGCAGCGCCAGCGGACCCCTCAGCAGCAACAGCGAGGTCAGCGCGAGCCCCGGGTAGAGCATCGCCCGGCCCAGGGTGAGCAGGCCGTCGCGCTGCGGGCCGTCGGACGTCGGCGGTGAACTCGCCGGCATCCGCTCGATGGGATCGCCGCGCTGGAGGGTCACTTTGTCGCGGCGCCGATCTCAGCGTCGAGCCTCGGCGTCAGGGTCCGGACATAGGTTCCTGTCAGGTGGCTCGCATCGCGGTAGACCAGAACATTGCCGATGACCGCGGCGCACTGCTCCGTCGGGCAGATGGCTCCGTTGAGGTCGATGATGTGGACGTCGTCGAGCCCGGCCTTCGCTTCGAACTGCTCCGCGCCGAGATCTCCCGGCACCATCTCCGACCGGTCACCGGCACACTTGGTGAGCTTGTCCGGATTCTGTTGTACGCATTCGGGGATGTCGAACGTCGGGGTGGGCGTGTCCTGGATGACGACCACCGGGACACCGGCCTTGTTCAGCGCCTCGTAATTGCGCCTCAGGCCCTCCGCCAGCGCACTGATGTTGGCTGCGTCGAAGTTGGCCTGCCCGTCCAGGATCACCCGCTTCTTGATGCTGCTGGTGATCAACATGGTCGGCTTCTCCGTGGTGAGCAGCTTGTCGAGCAGGGACCTGCCCCACTCCTGGCAGGACGGGTACGGGTCGCCGTCCTTGGTGGTGGTCAGGACGTCGGCGAAGGAACACGCGGCCTTGGTGTATTCGACGAGTTTCCAGCCCCGCGCCGTCGCGACCTCGGCGAGGCCGGGCACCCACTGATTGGCATGGGAGTCACCGACGACGGCCACCACCGTCGACGAGTCCTTCTTGCCGTAGACGCACGACATCACGTCGCTGTTCTCTTGTGTCTGTGTGCAATCGGTGTAGTCATTGGCCGCGACGTTCGGCGCCGGAACGATCGAGGCGGACTGATCCTTCGGCGCGCCGTTCTGATCGCCCAACGGTTTCGGGCCGAGCGCACCGGCACCCACCACTGCCTTCGGGTCGAGATTCGCCTGCGGACCGGCGGCGGTCTGGTCGGCTGACGAGTCCCCAACCGCGACTTGGCCGATCGTCGGCGGCACGAACGGCGGCGGCGGCGGCCAGTTCGCCATGTACAGGCCCATGCCGACGATCAGCGACACCACCGTGGCGATACCCGCAGCCCGCAGCATGTGCGCCGAGGTCGGGAAGAGGTTGCGGGAGTATCGAATCGGATTCTCGACGAACCGGTACAGGAGGTAGGCCGGTATCGCCGACGCCGTCACCGTGATCAATCCCTCGACCGGGGTGAGCGGCCGCCCGAGTGCCGCGGCGGTGAACATCAGCACCGGCCAGTGGCACAGATAGAGCGAGTACGACATTCGCCCGACGACCTGCATCGGCGCGGTGCCGAGCACCGCCACGGGTCCGGCGCGGCCCGCGGTGAAGCCGGCGAAGATGATCGCCGCGGTGCCGAGGCACGGGATCAGGGCCCAGTAACCGGGATAGGGAAACTCCGTCGTGATGTAGAACGCCCCGGCGAAGATGGTGACCAGGCCGGCCCAGCCGACCACGATCGCGGCCGGCTTCGGCAGCTTCCAGGCGGTGAACGTCAGCATCGCCAGTGCGCCGCCGAGAGCGAATTCCCATGCTCTGGTGGTGGTGACGAAGTAGGCCTTGGCCGGGTTCTCCACCGAGTAGTACACCGACCACAGGAATGACGGCACACCGACGAGTGCGAACGCAGCGAGCAGCGCCGGACCCATGGCGCGCCGACCGCGCTGGAACGTGCGGGCGGCGGTGTAGGCCAACAGGCATGGCCACAACAGGTAGAACTGTTCCTCGACCGACAGTGACCAGAAGTGTTCGAGGATGCTCTCCGTGGAGTTCTGGGAGAAGTAATCCGTGCTCTCCGCGGCCAGTCGCCAGTTCATGCTGTACGTCGCGGTGGCGATGATGTCCTGAGCGGTGGGAATCCACCGGCTGCGCGGCAGCAGCACGATGGTGAGAACGGCGACAGCCACGAAGACCACGGTGGGCGCGGGCAACAGCCGTTTGGCACGCCGGCCGTAGAAGCGTCGCAGTTTCAGACGCCCCGTCGTTCGCAGCTCCTGGACGAGCAGTTGCGTGATGAGGAAGCCCGAGATGACGAAGAACACGTCCAGCGACACGAAGCCGCCGGGGAAGAACGGCACGCCGGCGTGCCACACCATGATCATCAGGATGGACAGGGCGCGCAGCCCCTCGATGTCCTTGCGGTGAGCACCCGCCTTCGGGGTGGCGACCGCGGTCGCCTTCTTACGTGTCGGGCCTGCGGGCGGCTTGTCCTGCGCGGCGGACGGGCCGCGCTCCACGGTGTACGTCACCGTCGCCCCTCCTTTGCGGAAGTGATGTCAGGCATCTCGACCCCCCGGAGCACAGGCGACCGGCCGCTCGCCGGCGACATTGGCCCGGAACCACTCGTAGGCCCCACGGATGCCCTCGTCGAGTTCGATGCGCGGTCGCCACCCGGTCGCGGCGATGCGGGAGACGTCGAGCAGCTTGCGCAACGTCCCGTCAGGCCGGGAGGTGTCCCAGGTGATTCGGCCCGTGAAACCGACCGCCGCGGCGACGTGTCCCGCCAGCGCTCGAATGGTGAGATCCTCTCCCACACCGACATTCACGATCTCCGGATCGTCGTAGGTGTCGAGCAGGTGCACGATGGCACGGCCCAGGTCGTCGGCGTGCAGGAACTCTCGGCGCGGCTCGCCGGACCCCCACAGCACCACCTCGTCCCGGTTCTCTTCGACCGCCGTGTGGAACCGGAAGATCATGCCGGGAAGTACGTGTGAGTTCTCCGGGTGGAAGTTGTCGCCCGGGCCGTAGAGATTGGTCGGCATCGCCGCGATCCACGGCAGTCCGTACTGCCGGCGCACCGCGCGCAGGTGGGTGATGCCGGCGATCTTGGCCACCGCATAAGCCTCGTTGGTCGGCTCCAGTGGACCGGTCAGCAGCGACGACTCCGGAATCGGTTGCGGCGCGTGTTTGGGGTAGATGCACGACGACCCGAGAAACACCAACCGGGGCACCTGCAGCTCGCGAGCGGCATCCATCACGTTCACCTGGATGCGGACGTTCTCGGAGAGGAACTCCGCCGGCGACGAGTCGTTGGCGGCGATACCGCCCACTCGCGCCGCCGCCAGCACCACCACCTCCGGCCGCAGACCACGCAAGTAGTCGAATGTCGCCGCGCGGTCCCGCAGGTCGAGTTGCGAAGAACCGACACCCGCGATGTCGTCGAATCCGGCCGCCACGAACGCGCGCTGGATCGCCGAACCGGCCAGGCCCCGATGGCCGGCGATGTACACCTTCGCGTCCCGGTCGAGGGGCTGCAGGTCAACCACGGCTGCGGACTTCCGCGAGCGCCAGCTCGCTGTCGGCGTCGACCATCAGCCGCGCCAGATCCGGAGCGAGCACCTTGGCCTTCCAGCCCAGCACTTCCCGGGCCTTGGACGCGTCCCCGATCAGCGAATCGACCTCCGAGGGGCGCAGGTATCGATCGTCGAACTTGACGTAGCGCTGCCAGTCCAGCCCGGCGTGGTCGAACGCGAACTGGACGAAGTCCCGCACCGAGTAGGCGGTGCCGGTGGCCACCACGTAGTCATCAGGTCGTTCGGCCTGCAGCATCAACCACATGGCCTCGACGTACTCCTTGGCATAGCCCCAGTCGCGGACGGCGTCGAGGTTGCCCAGATAGAGGTCGCCGTCCAGGCCGGCCTGGATCCGCGCCACCGCGCGGGAGATCTTCCTGGTCACGAACGTCTCGCCGCGACGGGGCGATTCGTGGTTGAACAGGATGCCGTTGACCGCGAACATGCCGTACGCCTCGCGGTAGTTGCGGGTGATCCAGTAGGAGTACACCTTCGCCGCCCCGTACGGACTGCGCGGCCAGAACGGCGTGTGTTCGTCCTGCGGCGGTGGGCTCGCGCCGAACATCTCCGAACTCGACGCCTGGTAGAACCGGCAGTTCAGGTTGATCATCCGGATGGCCTCGAGTAACCGGGTGGTCCCCAGTCCCGTGGTGTCGCCGGTGAACTCAGGCTCGTCGAAGCTCACGCGCACATGGGACTGGGCGGCGAGGTGGTAGACCTCGTCCGGCTTGATCCGCTGCAGCAGTGTCACCAGACGCGACCCGTCGGTGAGATCGCCGTAGTGCAGGAAGAAGCGGGCACCCTCCACGTGCGGGTCGGTGTAGATGTGTTCCAACCGTCCGGTGTTGAAGGTCGATGCGCGGCGGATCAGCCCGTGCACCTCGTAACCCTTCTCGAGCAGGAGTTCCGCCAGGTAGGACCCGTCCTGCCCGGTGACCCCCGTGATGAACGCCCGTTTCATATGTTGCACTCCCGCCCCGTCCGTCACTTCGATGCCGCGCTGGCAAACGTTCCCCTGGTTGCAGTGCTTACACGGTGATCAAGGTTTCCGCGAACGGAACAGCAATCTTTAACCCCGATTTTTCCTGATCGTGTCATTGCCTCCGGCGTAAGAAATTGACTTCGCACGGAAATACGGGCAACTTTCACCGCAAACCCGGCCAACATGCGTTTCGTGCCTTAGAGTTGCGCACGGGGCGGGACTGGGCTTGGCCGCGGCATGGCGGTTGCGTAGTGAAAAAAGAATACCAATCAACGGCTCTGCCGGATGTCCGGCACCGATGGGGGAAATCGTGGATCTTCGCTTCTACCTCGCCATATTGGCCAAGCGGGCGTGGCTGATCGTCAGTGTCGTGGTGATGTGCCTGGCGGCGGCTGCGGGTTCGATCCTGCTGATGACGCCGACGTACCGCGGCGACGCCCAGTTGTTCGTGTCCACGCAGATCAGCTCCGGCAATCTCAACCAGGAGCTATTCCAGGGCAGCAACTTTTCGGCAGAGCGTGTCAAGTCCTACTCACAGCTCGTCACCAGCCCGACCGTGCTCGATCCGGTGATCGCGGAACTGAGCCTGCCGATGGACGCTCGGCAATTAGCCGATCATGTTTCGGCGAAGGTTCCGCTGGAGACGGTCATGATCGACATCTCCGCGACATCGGACTCGCCGGAGATCGCCGCCGCGATCGCCAACTCCGTCGCCAACAGCCTGGCCAAGGTGATCGGGGAACTGGAGTCGTCGGAGACGAGGGGCTCGTCCCCGGTCAAGGCCACGGTGGTGACCCCGGCCATGGTGCCGGCCTCGCCGACGTCGCCCAGCATTCCGATCAACCTCGGTCTGGGACTGTTGGTCGGACTCATCGCCGGAGTGGGGCTGGCGGTGCTGCTGGAGAAGCTGAACACCAGCGTCAAGGACACCGCTGATCTCGCGGCGGTGACCGACATCCCAGTGCTGGCGCACGTCGTTCGTGACACCCGTCGCGGTGCCACCGCCATCGTGCGCGACGACCATCTCGGCAGCCGTAGCGAGGCCTACCGGCAGTTGCGGACCAACCTGCAGTTCGCCGCCGTGGACCGGATGCCGAAGGTCATCGTCGTCACCAGCGCGCTCGCCGGCGAGGGAAAGAGTTCGGTGGCAGGCAATCTCGCGGTGGCGATGTCACACGTCGGCGTGCGGGTGTGCCTCGTCGACGGCGACCTCAGACGGCCGTCTGTGGCCAGCTACTTCAAACTCAATGCACCTCTCGGTCTGAGCAATGCACTGGTCGGCCGCGCCAGCCTGGACCAGATACTGCAGCCGGTGGACAACGGGTTCGCGGTCATCACCAGCGGCCCGGTGCCACCCAATCCGGCTGAGCTGCTCAGCTCCAAGCGGTTCCCGGGGTTGCTGCGCGAACTCACCGAGAAATTCGAGGTGGTCCTGATCGACGCGCCGCCCACGCTCCCCGCGGCGGATGCGGTGGTGCTGGCGGCTCTTGCCGACGCCGTGCTGTTCGTCGTGCAGGCGGGCAAGACGACCATGCCGCAGATGCAGCGGGCGCTCAAGAGCCTGGAGCAGGTGAACGCCCGGGTGCTCGGCACGGTGCTCAACATGGTGCCGTCGAGGAATGCCGGCAAGAGCCGGTACTGGTACGGCAACGGCTACACCTACCGGCCGCATGCCAGGCCGGTCGACACGGCGATCACCGAACCACGCAGGAATCCGCCGAGGCCCGCGCCGCAGGTGCGCAACGGCACACCACCGGAGCACGCGACGTCGACGATGGTGAAACCGCCACGGCAGAACGGGAACGATCCGCACGTTCCGCCCCGGACGGACTGACATGGTGGTGGGCGGCCTCGACGTCCTCCTTGTCAGCTTCTACTACGAGCCCGAACCGACGGGGATAGCGCCGTACGCCGCCGGATTGGCCCGCGGGCTCGTCGAACGGGGGCACCGGGTCCGGGCCGTCGTCGGGTATCCGCACTACCCGCAGTGGAAGATCGCCGAGGGGTACCGCGGGTTGCGGATGCGTGAGGTGATCGACGGCGTCGATGTCACCCGGGTGCGTCACCCTGTCCCGAACACCTCGACCGGCGTCGGCCGCATCGCGATGGAAGCGGCGTTCGCGGCCCACGCCGCGATGATCCGAGGCCGCAGGCCCGATGTCGTGCTGGCCGTCAGCCCCGCATTACTCAGTGTGGCAACGGCTTTGACGTGGCGCCGGGCGGGCCGGACCGCGGTCGGAGTCATCACCCAGGACATCTACTCGCGTGCCGCCGTGGAGACCGGGGCGCTAGGTGGCCGCGGCGCGGGCGCGGTGGCCCGGCTCGAGCGTCGACTGTTGTCGCGGGTCGACGGCGTCTCGGTCATCCACGACTTGTTCGGCGACGTGGTCACCGAGCTGGGCATCGATCCGGCGAAGGTCACCGTCATCCGCAATTGGAGTCACATCGCCGAACCGGCGCGCGACAGATCGGCCTCCCGCCGCCGGCTCGCCTGGCGTGATGACGAGGTGATCGCGCTGCACGCCGGCAACATGGGCGAGAAGCAGGGGCTCGAGAACGTCGTCGACGCCGCGCGCATCGCGCAGAAGGAGTCGCTGCCCATCCGTTTCGTGCTCCTGGGCGATGGGGCACGGCGGCGGGCGCTCGAGTCGCTCGGTTCGGGCCTGAGCACATTGGAGTTCCTCGATCCGCTTCCCGACGGCGAATTCGAGAACGCACTCGGCGCCGCGGACGTGCTCATCCTCAACGAGAAGCCCGGTGTCGCCGAGATGAGCGTGCCCAGCAAGCTGACGTCGTACTTCGCGGCGGGCCGGCCGGTGGTGGCGGCCACCGACCCGCGCAGCGGATCCAAGCGGGAGATGCAGGCGGCCGGCGCCGGTACCTGCGTGGAATCGGGGAAGCCGCAGGCTCTCCTCGACGCAGCGCTGCGCACGGGCGGAGACCGCAGCGACGCGAGCCGGCTGGGCAACCGGGGACGTGAGTACGCCCGCCAGGTGCTTTCCCGTGCCAGCGCACTGGACGCCTACGAGGCCTGGATCGAGGAGCTGCGGGACCGAGCGCGCGCGTCAGCTCACTGACGGCGCGTTGACGTTGCCGAGCCGGCTCCACAGGAACCCGGTGCTGTCCCATGGGTCGGTGGTGGTGCCGGCGTCGCCGCCTGAGCCCGGCCACCCGTGGTCTTCACCGTCGACCACATCGCGCACCACCTCGCGGCCACTCGCACACGCCCACGTCGTGACGGTCGCCGGCGGCTCCGACTGCACCCGGGGTTCGGGCGCACAATTGGCAGCCTTGATGAACGGGGCCAGCGCCTCGTCGATCGACGGATACACCAGGTTGTTGCCCGGTCCGCCGACACTCGTCCCGCCGGCGACCGGGACGACCGCGTCCTGTGCGCCGTGCACCGCGACCACAGTCAACGGCGCCGGGTCAGGGCACGGCACCGTCAGCGCACCGGCGACGATGCCGATGCCGGCGAGATCTCCCGGACGCGAACATGCCCAGGCGTACGAGAGCATGCCGCCGTTGGAGGCGCCGACGGCGAACACACGCTTCGGATCGACGTCGTCCTCCGCGATGAGCCGGTCCCGCAATTCGTGCAGGAAGGCGACGTCGTCGACCTTCGGGCTGTTGTACTTGCGGCAGCAGAAGCCGGCGCTCCAGCGGCCCTCGAGCGCGTCGGGATAGGCGACCACGAACCCGAACCGTTCGGCGAGGCCGTCCCAGCCGAACGACTTCCGCGCCTGCTCGGCGGATCCGTTGGCGCCGTGCGAGACGATCACCAACGGCGCACCCGGTCCCGCGGACGAGGGATGGAAGACGATCGCAGAACGCTCACCCGCCGGTCCGGGCAGGGCGATCGTCCGGTCGTCGGCGGCACCGCACGCCGACACCAGGCCGAGCAGGAGCGCGAGCGCGAAGCTCCAAGCCAGTGCCGCCGGCAGATGCCGGCTCAAAGCCCTGCGCTGCATTCGGCTGGTCCCCCGTCGCTCACGCCGGCACAGTGCCAGCTATCAGTCGCTCGACGAGCCGAGGTGCCCCGCCACCGCGTTCCGCCCGCACGAAATCCATTGTCGCCGATCGTACCGCTGCGCGCGCGGCGCAGCGCCGCGACAGCTGATCCACACCCCGGCAAACCCCGCGTCAGTCCCGTGCAACCGCCGGACGATGTCGTGATCGAGTCGATGTCCGACGGCCTCCTCACGCCGGGACGGGCGGAAATGGCACTCTCCTCTTTTGACATAGACCTTAGTCAACTACGATAAGCAGACTCTTGAGCGGTGTCCGCCAGCCCGTGCGGGCGTGCTTACGCGCAGAAGTTCCGACAGCATTCTCGACGGATGAGAGGTGACCGACGATGACGTCAACGTCGACGGAGACCGTCGCCACCCGCTATTCGGGCACCCGGCACGCCCGCGTCGAGGACAACCGCCTGCTGACCGGCCGCGGCACGTTCGTCGACGACATCCAGCGCCCCGGCATGCTGCACGCCTGCTTCGTCCGCAGTCCGTTCGCCCGCGCCACCATCAAGGGCATCGACACCGCCGCGGCACTCGCGATGCCGGGAGTGCGGGCCGTTCTCACCGCCGCCGACATCAACGGCGACGCTGTGGAGGCCTGGCATGCGGTCGCGGGTAAGGACATGCCGGACACCCCGCGCCCGCCGCTGGCCGAGGGCCAGGTGAAGTTCGTCGGCGACCCCGTCGCGCTCGTCGTCGCCGAATCCCGCTATCTCGCCGAGGACGCCGCCGACGCCGTCGAGGTCGACTACGAACCGCTGCCCGCCGTCGCCGACTTCCGTGTCGCCGTCGGCGGCGCCGAGGCCGGCGTTGCCGTGGTGCACGACGAGTATCCGGACAACGTCGCGGGCGGCATGGGCGGCGCGCCGCCCGACGAGGAGACGTTCAGCACCGCGGCATGCGTTGTCGCGGAGAAGATCTACCAGCAGATGCACGTGCCGGTGCCGATCGAGACGCGCGGCATGGTCGTCGAGTGGACGGCCACCACGGGGGAGCTGACCCTGTGGGGTTCGACGCAGACACCGCACGAACTGCGCGCGTTCTGCGCCCGCCTGCTCGGTATCCCCGCCAGCAAGGTGCGGGTGATCATGCGCGACACCGGTGGCGGCTTCGGCCAGAAGGTCGTCCCCATGCGGGAGGACATGGTCATCATGCTCGCGGCGCGCAAGGTGCCCGGGCCGCTGAAGTGGATCGAGGACCGCCGCGAGAACCTCATGTCGGCCGGTCAGGCACGCCACGTCGACGGCACCGCGCGGATGGCGTTCGACGACGAGGGCAACATCCTGGCCGTCGACATCGACTTCGTCCAGGACATCGGCGCCTATCCCACGCCGTATCCGGTGCTGACCACCGCGGCGATCGGCATGTTCTATCCGGGCCCGTACCGGGTGCCGAAGGCCAGCTTCAACTACAAGACGGTGTTCTCGAACACCGCAGGGCTGCACGCCTATCGCGGCCCGTGGCAGTACGAGACGCTGGCCCGCGAGATCATGTTCGACATCGCCGCGCGCAAGCTCGGGATGGATCCCGTCGAACTGCGCCGCCGCAACATCCTGCGCGGGGACGAGATGCCCTACTTCAACCCCAACGGCATGCCGTACGACCACGTCGCCCCCGCCGACACGTTCGAGCAGGCGGTCAAGATCCTCGACCACGAGGGTTTCCGCAAGGAGCAGGCCGAGGCACTCGCGCAGGGCCGCTACATCGGGCTGGGGTTCTCCGCCTACATCGAGCCGACGGGTGCGGCGACCGGTCACCTGGCCACCGAGGGCTGCACCATCCGGATGGAGTCCACCGGGAAGATCAACGTCTATGTCAACGGCGGGTCCACTGGAAACAGCCTGGAGACCACGGTCGTTCAGCTCACCGCCGACGCGCTGGGCGCCGACATCGACGACGTCTCGACCATCCAGGGCGACACGGCGGTCACCCCCTACGGGGCCGGGACCCAGGGCAGCCGCAGCGGACCGATGACGGCGGGCGCGGTGAACGAGGCGGGCACCATCCTGCGCGGGCAGATCGCCGCGATGGCTGCGCACCGACTGGGTGTCGAGGCCGGCGACATCGAGCTGGGCGGGTCGACGGCGTACGTCCGCGACGACCCGGACAAGTGCGTGACGTTCGGCGACATCGCCTACCGCGCGCATTACGAGCCCGCGCAGCTGCCGCCGGGAATGTCGGCCGCGCTCGAGGCCACCGCGCGGTTCACGTCGCCACCGGAGGCGATGATCCACTGGGCCAACGCCACTCACGCCTGCACGTGCGAGGTCGACATCGACACCGGGCAGGTCACCCTGACGCGCTACATCGTTAGCGAGGACGTCGGACCGATGATCAACCCCAACGTGGTCGAGGGCCAGGTGGCCGGCGGCACCGTGCAGGGCATCGGCGGCGCGCTGCTGGAAAGCCTGGTCTACGACGCCGACGGGAATCCGTTGTCCTCCACCTTCGTCGACTACCTGCTGCCCACCGCGACCGAGGTGCCACCGATCGAGTTCGGCCACGTCGAGATCCCCGGCCCGGGCGTCGGCGGCTACAAGGGTGCGGGCGAAGGCGGCGCCATCGGGTCGACACCCGCCGTGATCAACGCCGTCAACGATGCGCTGGCGCCCCTCGGCGTCACGGTGACCACGTTGCCCGCGAGCCCGGCGACGATCGTAGAACTGCTGGAAAAGGCCAAGCGAGAGGACCACTGACTGTGGAGCTGACCAACGAATTCCGCGTCGCGGTGCCCGCCGCCAAGACCTGGGAGGTGCTCACCGACGTCGAGCGGGTGGCGCCGTGCCTGCCGGGCGCCACGCTGCTCTCCGTCGACGGCGACGAGTTCACCGGCGCCGTCAAGGTCAAGGTCGGCCCGATCACCGTGTCGTACAAAGGCATTGCGGCGTTCGAGGAGAAGGATGCGACGGCCCGGCGGGTGGTGCTGCGCGCCACCGGCAAGGAGACGCGCGGGAACGGCAGCGCGGCGGCCGTCGTCACCGCCCAGTTGAAGGACGAGGGTGACGCCACCTCCGTCTACATCAGTACGGATCTGCAGATCTCCGGCAAGGCGGCGCAGTTCGGCCGCGGGGTGCTGGCCGATGTGGCAGGCAACCTGATCGGCCAGTTCGCGAGATCGCTAGAGGCCAGCGTGCTCGGCGACTCGACGCCGGCGGCCAATGCGCCG
>NZ_JAUMSQ010000399.1:0-2600 GCF_030519285.1 Mycolicibacterium arseniciresistens | reverse complement strand
GGCGGCCCGCAGGTCGCGAAGATAGCCGGTGACCACGTCCAGCGCGTCGGCGGTGACGGCGTGGCCAACCGCCGCCTCGTAACCGGCCACCCCGACCAGCCGCAACCGCGGAGCCGCGACGGCCGCCCGCGCGACCGCGTCGACGGCCGCCGCATCCCGGCAGCCCGTCCTGCCGCCCGCCATGCCGACCTCGACGCACACGTCGACCGGCCGGCCTGCCGAACCGAGCGCCGCGGACATCGCCTCGACGCCGCGCACCGAGTCCACCCAGCAGACCAGGCCGAAGTCCGGGTCGGCGTCGAGTTCGGCGCCCAGCCACGCCAACCCGGCCGCATCGACCAGCTCGTTGGCCAGCACCATCCGCCGCACCCCGAACGCCCGGAACACCCGGACCTGGCTGATGGTGGCCACGGTGACCGCCACCGCGCCCGCGTCGAACTGGCGGGCCAGCAGCTGCGGAGCCATGTGCGTCTTCCCGTGCGGCGCCAGCTCGACACCCCGTCGGCGGCACCACCGCGCCATCGTCACGAGGTTGTGGGTGAGCGCCGACGCGCGCAGCACGCACACCGGTCCGACCACGCCCGCGGCGAACAGATCGGGGGTGCGGCGACAGATCTCGGCGGGGCGCAGACCCCACCACGGCGCGGGGATGCCCTTGAACCGCCAGTCCAGTGGTTCGTCGGACAGGGCGGCCACCCGCTGCGCGTCGATTTCACCGGTCATTTGTTCATTTAAGCTGGCACCTCGTGATGGCAGCCGATGACCGCCCCGACGCGGAGCACGACGGACCCGACCTCCCTGAGCAGTTCCGGATCCGCCAGGCCAAGCGGGAGCGGCTGCTCGACGAGGGCCGCGATCCCTACCCGGTGGTGGTGGCGCGCACCCACACCCTCGCCGAGGTCCGTGCGGCACACCCCGACCTCGCCGCCGACACCTCGACCGGTGAGATGGTGGGCGTCACCGGCCGGGTGGTCTTCGCCCGCAACTCGGGCAAGCTCTGCTTCGCGACGCTGCAGGAGGGTGACGGCACCCAGCTGCAGGCCATGGTCAGCCTGGCGCAGGTGGGCCAGGAGTCCCTCGATGCGTGGAAGGCCGACGTCGACCTCGGCGACATCGTCTTCGTGCACGGCGAGGTGATCAGTTCGCGTCGCGGGGAGCTGTCTGTGCTCGCCGACAGCTGGCAAATGGCATCCAAGGCGTTGCGGCCGCTTCCCGTTGCCCACAAGGAGATGAGCGAAGAGGCGCGGGTGCGGCAGCGGTACGTCGACCTGATCGTCCGTCCCGAGGCGCGCACCATCGCCCGGCAGCGCATCGCCGTGGTGCGTGCGGTGCGTTCGGCGCTGGAGCGCCGCGGCTTCCTCGAGGTCGAGACGCCTATGCTGCAGACGCTGGCCGGCGGCGCCGCGGCGCGCCCGTTCGTCACCCACTCCAATGCGCTCGACGCCGATCTGTACCTCCGTATCGCGCCGGAACTCTTCCTCAAGCGGTGTCTGGTAGGTGGATTCGAGCGGGTCTTCGAACTCAATCGAAATTTCCGGAACGAAGGCATTGATTCGACGCATTCGCCGGAATTCGCGATGCTCGAGACTTATCAGGCCTACGGTGACTACAACGATTCGGCCGTGGTGACGCGTGAGCTTATTCAGGAGGTCGCCGACGAGGCGATCGGCACCCGGCAGGTCCCATTGCCCGATGGCGATGTCTACGACCTGGACGGCCAATGGGACACGCTGGAAATGTACCCGTCGCTGTCGGAGGCCCTCGGCGAAGAGATCACTCCGCAGACGCCGGCCGAGACCTTGTGGTCGACGGCCGACCGGCTGGGTGTGGAGATTCCCCGGGACCGGGGCTACGGCCACGGGAAATTGGTGGAAGAACTGTGGGAACACACCGTCGGCGAGACGTTGTGGGCGCCGACCTTCGTGCGCGACTTCCCGGTGGAGACAACCCCGCTGACCCGGCCGCACCGCAGCGAGGCCGGGGTGACCGAGAAATGGGATCTCTACGTCCGGCGCTTCGAACTCGCCACCGGATACTCCGAACTCATCGACCCGATAATCCAGCGGGAAAGGTTCCTGGCCCAGGCCGCCGCGGCCGCCGCCGGTGACGACGAGGCAATGTCACTCGACGAGGATTTCCTCGCCGCTTTGGAGTACGGCATGCCGCCCACGACCGGCACCGGAATGGGTATCGACCGGTTGTTGATGGCGTTGACGGGACTGTCGATTAGAGAGACGGTTCTTTTCCCCATAGTTCGCCGGCACGGTGGTTGAGCGACCGGGTATACCGGTTCGTTTAATGACGTACACTGCGAGCACATAACTGTTGTGGTCGAGAGACGAACAACTCGTCAAGCGCAGGCAGAAGGGTCAGTGTGAGCTGATGGCTAAGAAGGTGACCGTCACTTTGGTCGACGATTTCGACGGTTCGGGTAACGCCGACGAAACGGTCGAATTCGGCCTCGACGGGGTGAGCTACGAGATCGACCTTTCTGCGAAGAATGCGAAGAAGTTGCGCGAAGACCTGAAGCAGTGGGTCGAGGCAGGCCGTCGCGTCGGCGGCCGCCGCCGGGGCCGATCCGCGGGCGCGAGCCGGGGCCG
>NZ_JAUMSQ010000398.1:0-5593 GCF_030519285.1 Mycolicibacterium arseniciresistens | reverse complement strand
GTGGGCGGTCCCCACCGGGTGGCGGCTGGGGGAGGCGGCGCCGACGACCGTGCGCCTGCACGCCGGCCACCGCACCGATCACGTCCACATCACCGGCACCCCCGACAGCGCGGTGGTCGCGATCGAGGACGGGCCGGCGCGATCGCTGTCCGCCGCGCTCGACGGTGACCGGCTCGTCGTCACCGTCGACGGGCTGCGCGCCGAGTACGTGGTGGCCGCCGCCGACGGCCGCATCTGGTTGGCCGGCGCAGGGCGTATCGCCGTCGTCGACGAGGTGCCCGAGGAGCCGGTGCGGCCCGACGAGGCCCACAGCGGCGACGCCGAATTGACCAGCCCGATGCCGGGATCGGTTGTGGCGGTAGGGGTTTCCGACGGCGCGACCGTCGCGGCAGGCGCCGTGGTGGTCACCGTCGAGGCGATGAAGATGGAACACGCGCTGACGTCCCCGGTCGACGGCGCGGTCGAACTGCTTGTCGCCGTGGGCGACCAGGTCAAGGTGGGCCAGCTGCTGGCCCGCATCACCGCGGAGGAGAGCTGATCATGGGTGACTTTCTGTCGACCGGCACACTGCCGGACCACTACGAGCAACTGGCCAAGACGGTCCGCGACTTCGCCCAGGGTGTGGTCGCGCCGGTCGCCGCCAAACACGACGAGGAGCACTCGTTCCCGTACGAGGTCGTCGCCGGGATGGCCGACATGGGCCTGTTCGGCCTGCCGTTCCCCGAGGAGTACGGCGGCATGGGCGGCGACTACTTCGCGCTCTGCCTCGCGCTGGAGGAGCTCGGCAAGATCGACCAGAGCGTGGCGATCACCCTCGAGGCCGGGGTGTCGCTCGGCGCGATGCCGGTGTACCGGTTCGGCTCCGAGGAGCAGAAGCAGGAGTGGCTGCCGCTGCTGGCCAGCGGCAAGGCGCTCGGCGCCTTCGGGCTGACCGAGGCGGGCGGCGGCACCGACGCGGGCGCCACCAGGACCACCGCCAAGCTCGACGACGGGCACTGGGTGATCAACGGCTCCAAGCAGTTCATCACCAACTCCGGCACCGACATCACCAAACTGGTGACCGTCACCGCGGTCACCGGTGAACGCGACGGCAAGAAGGAGATCTCGGCGATCCTGGTGCCGGTGCCCACCCAGGGCTTCACCGCCGAACCGGCGTACAACAAGGTCGGCTGGAACGCCTCGGACACCCACCCGCTGAGCTTCGACGACGTCCGCGTCCCGCAGGAGAACCTGTTGGGCGAGCAGGGCCGCGGATACGCCAACTTCCTGCGCATCCTCGACGAGGGCCGGATCGCGATCGCGGCGCTGTCGGTCGGCGCCGCCCAGGGTTGCGTCGACGAATGCGTCAAGTACGCCAAGGAGCGCCAAGCGTTCGGTGCGGCGATCGGCACGTACCAGGCCATCTCGTTCAAGATCGCACGGATGGAGGCCCGCGCCCACGCCGCCCGCGCCGCCTACTACGACGCGGCGGCACTCATGTTGTCGGGCAAGCCGTTCAAGAAGGCGGCCGCCGTGGCCAAACTGGTCGCCAGCGAGGCGGCGATGGACAACGCCCGCGACGCCACCCAGGTGTTCGGCGGGTACGGCTACATGAACGAGTACCCGGTGGCGCGGCACTACCGCGACAGCAAGATCCTCGAGATCGGCGAGGGCACAACCGAAGTACAGCTGATGCTGATCGCGCGGGAGGCGGGTCTGTGAGCGAGGCGAAGCGGGTCGTCGTCCAGCGGGGGCTGTGGTTCGAGGAGTTCGAGACCGGCGTGCTCTACCAGCACCGTCCCGGCCGCACCATCACCGAGGCCGACAACGTGCTGTTCACCACGCTGACGATGAACACCCAGGCGCTGCACCTGGATGCCGCGTTCTCCGATGCGCTGCCGCCGTTCAACCAGCGACTGGTGAACTCGATGTTCACCCTCTCCACGCTCGTCGGGCTCTCGGTGGCCCAGCTGACGCAGGGCACCATCGTCGGCAACCTCGGATTCGGCGAGGTGGCGTTCCCGAAACCGCTGTTCCACGGTGACACGCTCTACGCCGAGACCGAGGTGACCGACAAGCGCGAGTCGAAGAGCCGCCCGGGGGAGGGCATCGTCACCTTCTCCCACGTCGCCCGTAACCAGCACGGCGACGTGGTGGCGACCGCGTCGCGGAAGACCATGGTGCGCAAGCTTCCCGAGGCGGACGCCTGATGGCGCTGGGAACCAACGGCCCCGGCTGGCTGTTCTGCCCGGCCGACCGGCCCGAGCGCTTCGAGAAGGCCGCCGCCGCAGCCGATGTCGTGATCCTCGATCTGGAGGACGGCGTCGCGGCGAAGGACCGGGAGGCGGCGCGCAAGGCGCTGCTCGACACCCGCCTCGACCCGGACCGGACCGTGGTGCGGGTCAACCCGGTGACCACGCCGGACCACGCGCTCGACATGACGACCCTGGCGCAGACCGGCTACACCACGATCATGCTCGCGAAGACCGAGTCCGCCGAGCAGGTGCGCTCACTCGCACCGTTCGACGTCATCGTGCTCGTTGAGACCCCGCTGGGCGCCCTGGCCGTCACGGAGACCGCGCGTGTCGACAACGCCTACGCCGTCATGTGGGGCGCCGAGGACCTGTTCGCCGTCACCGGCGGCACGTCCAACCGCTGGCCCGACGGCAGCTACCGCGACGTGGCCCGGCACGTGCGGTCGCAGAGCCTGCTCGCCGCCAAGGCGTGGGGCCGGATCGCGCTGGACTCGGTGTACCTCGACATCAAGGACCTCGACGGACTGCGGGCCGAGAGCGACGACGCCGTCGCGGTCGGGTTCGACGCCAAGGTCGCCATCCACCCCAGCCAGGTCGCGGTCATCCGGGCGGCCTACGCGCCCACCGAGGAGCAGGTGGACTGGGCGCGGCGGGTCCTCGACACCGCGCGCAGCGAACGCGGGGTCTTCCAGTTCGAGGGGCAGATGGTGGATTCGCCGGTGTTGCGGCGGGCCGAGCGCATCGTCGCGTTGGCACCCCGCAGCTGAGTCCCGGCGCCGCGGCGGCGGGTCGGCCTGCGGACACCCGCTTCAGGGGCATACTGGAAGGTGCCCCGATACGGAGCGAGCAGTGCGCATCGTCGCGCCGGCGCCATACCCTGGCCGCCGGCCGACAGGCCTCACACCCGAGGTCCTGCTCTGCCCGCCTCGTACCGAGCACCTCAGTCGCCTGACGGCGCGACCCGCCGCCAGTGACCCCAGGAGGCGGTATGGCCGGGTTCGTCGAACCGATTCGACTGGTGGCGCCCGACGGCGCGCCCACCGACGAGGCCCGGTACCGAAGAGACCTCCCGCCCGAGACCCTGGCCTGGCTCTACGAGTCCATGGTCGTCACCCGCGAGGTCGACACCGAACTCGTCAACCTGCAGCGCCAGGGCGAGCTCGCACTCTTCGCGTCCTGCCGCGGCCAGGAGGCCGCACAGGTCGGCGCCGCCGCGTGTCTGCGCAAGACCGACTGGCTCTTCCCCCAGTACCGCGAACTCGGTGTCTTCCTCGTCCGCGGCATCCCCCCGGGCGACGTCGCAGCCGTGTGGCGCGGCCGCTGGCACGGCGGCCTCGGCTTCACCAGCAGGTGCTGCGCGCCGATCGCCATCCCCATCGGCACCCAGGGTCTGCACGCGGTCGGGGCGGCGATGGCCGCGCAGCGGCTCGGCGAGGACTCCGTCACCGTCGCGTTCCTCGGCGACGGCGCCACCTCCACCGGTGATGCGCACGAGGCGCTCAACCTCGCCGCGGTGTTCGGCGCGCCCGTCGTGTTCTTCGTCCAGAACAACCAGTGGGCCATCTCGGTGCCGGAGCGACGACAGCACGCCGCCCCGTCGCTCGCGCACCGCGCCGAGGGCTACGGCATGCCCGCGGTGCGGGTGGACGGCAACGACGTGCTGGCCTGCTTCGCGGTGACGGCCGAGGCCGCGCGGCGGGCCCGCGAGGGCGGCGGGCCGACGTTCGTCGAGGCGCTCACCTACCGGATGGGCCCGCACACCACCTCCGACGACCCGCGGCGCTACCGCACCGACGGCGAGGTCGACACCTGGCGGGCGCGCGACCCCGTCGACCGCTACCGGCGCTACCTGCAGGCCACCGGGGTGTGGTCCGACCGCCTCGACCAGCGGGTGGCGCACCGGTCGCAGCGCCTGCGGGCCGAACTCCGGCAGTCGGTGCTCGACACACCCGACATGGACGTCGCCGAGGTGTTCGACACCGTCTACCACGACATCACGCCCGACCTGATGCGCCAGCGCGACGAGCTGACCGCCGAACTCGCGAAGGAGGGATGAGATGACCCAGACCATCGAACGGCCCGCGGCCAACGGCGGTGACGACGTCCCCCGGCCGATGCTGAGCACCGTGCGCACCGACACCGAGTCGACCATGGCGCGGGCGGTGAACCGCGCGCTGCACGACGCGCTGGCCGCCGACGACCGGGTGCTGGTGTTCGGCGAGGATGTCGCAACCCTCGGCGGCGTGTTCCGGGTGACCGAGGGGCTGGCCGAGACCTTCGGTGAGCAACGGTGTTTCGACACCCCGCTGGCCGAGTCGGCGATCATCGGCATCGCCGTCGGGCTGGCCATCCGCGGGTTCGTGCCCGTGCCCGAGATCCAGTTCGACGGGTTCGCGGCGCCGGCGTTCGACCAGATCGTCAGCCATCTGGCCAAGTACCGCATGCGCACGCACGGCGAGGTGGACATGCCGGTCACCGTGCGGATTCCGTCCTTCGGCGGAATCGGTGCGGTGGAACACCATTCGGAGTCCACCGAGAGCTACTGGCTGCACACCGCCGGGCTGAAGGTGGTGGTGCCCGCCACGCCGTCGGACGCCTACTGGCTGCTGCGCCATGCCATCGCCTGCCCGGATCCGGTGATCTACCTCGAGCCCAAACGCCGCTACTGGGAACGCGGTCCCGTGGACACCACGGTGCCCGGACCGCCGATCGGGAAGGCCGTGATCCGCAGGCCCGGTGCCGACGTGACGGTGGTGACCTACGGTTCCCTGGTGGCGACGGCAACCCGCGCCGCCGAACTCGCCGCCGACCGCTACGGCTGGGACCTCGAGGTCGTCGACCTGCGGTCGCTGAACCCGCTCGACTTCGACACCGTGGCAGAGTCGGTGCGCCGGACCGGCCGCGCCGTGGTCATGCACGAGGGCCCGCGCACACTGGGATTCGGCGCCGAACTGGCGGCGCGCATCCAGGAGGACCTGTTCTACGACCTGGAGGCCCCGGTGTTGCGGGCCACCGGCTTCGACACCCCGTATCCACCCGCCCGGCTGGAGAAGCTGTGGCTGCCCGGGCCGGACCGGTTGCTCGACTGCGTCGAGAAGGCGATGACGCGGCCATGACCACCACCGTTCGCGACTTCGCGGTGCCCGATCTGGGGGAGGGGCTCGCCGACGCCACCGTCACCGCGTGGCACGTCGCGGTCGGCGACGACGTCGAACTCAACCAGACACTGTGCACGGTCGAGACCAACAAGGCCGAGGTCGAGATCCCCAGCCCGTACGCGGGCCGCATCGTCGCCCTCGGCGGCGCCGCCGGGGACACCCTCGACGTGGGCGCGCCGCTGGTGCGGATCGAGACCGCCG
>NZ_JAUMSQ010000397.1:0-5673 GCF_030519285.1 Mycolicibacterium arseniciresistens | reverse complement strand
GGGCGGCCAGCGCCGAGCTGCGCACCCCGTCGGCGAGGGCGTGGGTGGTCTGCAGCACCGCGACGGTGCCCGGGCGGTCGGCGCCGGGGATGCCCTCGACAGCGCCGAAAAGGTGTAGCCGCCAAGTCATCTCGTGGGCGTCGAGCTGCCCGTCGGTGAGCCGGCGGATCGCGGCCAGGCTGCTCGGCCAGCTGCGGTCGCCGAGGTCGTGCACGCAGAATTGGCGGTCGTCGATGTCGGCGCGCGCCCACTCGGGGTAGGTCAGTGGCCCGCGTTCGCGTACCCGCAGCCGCAACTCGCCGCAGCCACGGGCGCGTTGACGCACCGGCTCGAGTGCTTCCCGCGGGTCGTCGGGGCCGCCCGCGAATCCGTACACCAGGAACTGGTCGCTTGGCATCTTGGCCGACAGCCAGTGGGTCTGGGCGTCGGCCGCGGCGAGCCGGCGCACGGCTATCGCGCGGTGCCGACGAACCCGACGATGTGGCGGCCCACCTCGTCGGGCTGCTCGAGCTGCAGGAAGTGGCCGGCCCGCGCCACGATCGCCATGTCGCTGCCCGCGGGCAGGACGGGCTGCACCCACTGCGCGTAATCCGGTGCGGCGCAGCCGTCGTCGGCGCCGTGCAGGTACAGCGTCGGCAGCTTGGGCGCAGACAGCCAGTGCCGGTGCAGTTCGGCGTACTGCGCCGGTGGCTTGGTGTTGCGCACGGTCGCGCGGTAGTAGCCCAGCGCGGCCCGCCAGCGCTCCGGCGCACCGATCGCCGCGTCGACGTGGCGGATGTCCTCACCGGCGGAATAGCCCGGCGACCACTGCCGCCACAGCCGGGGCACTACCCAGGAGGCGGACCGGTCGGGCAGGAACGGCAGCTGGAAGTAGGTGATGTACCAGCTGCGCATCAGTTGGCGGGGCAGCTGGGCGGCCAGCCTGCCGCGGTCCGGCAGCCTGCCTATCGGCTGGAAGCTGGCCGGCGGGGGCACCGACATGATCACGGTCTTCGCGAACGGACTGTCGGGCATCGCCGCGAGCCCGGCGGTCGCGATCGCGCCCCAGTCGTGGCCGATGACGACGTCACGTCCGGTGGGGCCTGCGGCCTGCAGCACCCGGAGGGCGTCGTCCATCAGGGCTCCGACGTGGTAGCTCCCGTCGGACGGCAGGGACGACGGCACGTAGCCGCGCATGAACGGCGCCACCACCCGCCATCCGGCGGCGACGAGCGCGGGCGCCAGTTTCCGCCAGCCGTACGCGGTGTCCGGGAAACCGTGCAGGCACAGGGCGACCGGGCCGTCCTCGGGACCCCATGTCAGCGCCCGCAGCCGCCCCGCGGGGACGCTCACGTCGAGCCAGCCGGGTTCACTCATGCGCTCACACCGGCTCGAACTGCGAGACGAGCCACCGATCGCCGACCTTGTCGAGGGTCACCCGCACCGTCGACAGGTTGTCGGTGGGCATCTGCCCGCCGACGCTGACCTTCTGATTGACGTAGAGCATCGTGACCGCACGGTTCTTGTCGACCGATTCGATCGCGGCGCCGGGAACGGAGGCAACAGCCGTGATGCCCTGCTGCTTGGCGCCGGGGATCACGATGTCGTTGGTCATCGTGGTGTAGGTGTCACGGAACGGGCCGGTGAGCAGATCACGGGCCTCGGCCAGTTGCTGGTCGATCTTCGCGGGGTCGTAGGTCAGCATGAGCGCCACGGTGTTGCGCGCGGCCTGCAGGCTCTCGACGCGGGCCGCATCGGCCTGACGCGCCTCGTTGACCTGCCACTTGAGCACGCCCGCCGAGATCGCGAGGATCAGCGCGAGCGCGGGCAGCACACCGAAGGCCAGCACCCGGGCCCACGGGATGCCGGCCCGTGCCTCGGGCTCCGCGACATCCGCGGTGGCCTCGGGCTCCGCGACGTCCGGGGTGTCGTCGGGCTTGGTGACCTCGGAGGTGTCGGACTCGGTGACCTCAGTGACCTCGGGAGTGTCGGCGGGCTCGGTGACCGCGGGAGTGTCGTCGGGCTCGGTGACCTCGGTGACCTCGCCGGCTTCGGTGACCTCGGACACGTCGGGCTCGATGGGATCCTTCTCGGTGCTCACTGCACGAACTCCACGTCCGAGACCTTCATCTGCCCGTCGACCTCGTCCACGGTCACCCGCATCCGCCAGAACCGGAGCGGCTGGTCAGGCGCGCCGGCGTTCGACGCCGCGATCGACACCGCCACGAGCACCTTCGCCGAGTCACCGGTGTCGGACACCGACTCCAGGGCGGCCTGCTGGATGGTGCCGACGGACTTCGATTGCGCCTGCTTGACCACCTCGGTGTAGGGCGCGGCCCGCCGCTGGAACTGGTCGTAGAACCCGCCGGTCGACGAGTCGAGGATGCGCTGCACGTCGCCCTCGGCCTGCTGCCAGTCCACCGAGGTCAGGTTGAGCACACCCTGGCGGCCGGTTTCGAGGAAGCGTTCGCGCTGCTGCTCGGCTTGGTGTGCCTGCCAGCCCTGGTAGCCGAGCCAGCCGGTCAGCCCGGCGAGCGCAAGCACCACGACGAGGCCGGCCACGGTGGCCAGCCGGATCTTTGACCAGGGCGCTCCGCGTCGCTTCTTCCGGGCGTCCGCCGTGTCGTCGCTGTCTGCATCCTCAGATGCGGACTCGACGTCGGCATCCGGCTCGCCGACGTCGCCGTCGACGCCCCAGTCCGCCGGGGCGGCGTGCTTTGCCATTGGTCGCTCCTTCGCGGCACTCCGCCTTCAAAGTACGGGACGGCGATCCGCGATCTCGGCGACTCCCCGGAGGACGCGCGGCTCAGACTGCGGCGACGGCGTCCTCCAGTTCGGCGACGAGGATCTTCTGCATGCCGAGCATCGCCTTCGTCGCGGCCGCCGCACGGGCCGGGTCGGGATCGTTCAGCAATTCGTAGAGCCGCTTCGGCACGATCTGCCAGCTCAGCCCGAAGCGGTCCTTGAGCCAGCCGCACTGCGACTCCTCGCCGCCGTCGACCAGGCTGTTCCAGTAGTGGTCGACCTCGTCCTGATCGGCGCAGAGCACCTCGAAGGACACCGCTTCGGAGAACTGGAAGGCGGGGCCGCCGTTGATGCCGAGGAAGCGGGTGCCGTCCAGGACGAACGTGCCGTATGCCACCTCCCCGGGCGTGCCGGGCCCGGCTTCGGTGTAGCGGTACATCTGCTCGACGTGGGAGTTGGGGAACACCGATGTGTAGAACGCGGCGGCTTCCTCCACGTTGTCGTCGAACCACAGCGACGGCGTGATGGCGGGCATGGCGAATCCTTTCTGCTGGAGACCTCGTATGAAGGGAGACTCGACCCAGCCGGGAACCTCATCGCCGCCGCGATAGCGTGAGGCTGTGAGCACCGCGAAGTCCGATCAGATCCAGCCGCAGACCGTCACCTTCCGCGGCGCGGAGGGGCTGTCGCTGGTCGCCGACGAGTGGAATCGCGGTGCGGAGTCCGCGGCCGGCAGACCGACTGTGCTGATGCTGCACGGCGGGGGTCAGAACCGCTTCTCGTGGAAGAAGACCGGCCAGATCCTGGCCGATCAGGGGCTGCATGTGGTCGCGCTGGACAGCCGGGGCCACGGCGACAGCGACCGCTCCCCCGAGGCCAACTACACGGTCGAGGCGCTGTGCACCGACACCCTCGCCGTGATCGATCAGATCGGCAGGCCGGTCGCGTTGATCGGGGCCAGCATGGGCGGGTTGACCGGCATCACGGTCGCGCACCGGGCGGGGCCGGAGAAGGTCACCCAACTGGTGCTCGTCGACGTGGTGCCGCGCTATGAGAAGGACGGCAGCGCGCGCATCCGCGACTTCATGTTCAGCCACGTGCACGGCTTCGACTCGCTCGAGGAGGCCGCCGACGCCGTCGCCGAGTATCTGCCGCACCGCGCCAAGCCCCGAAGTCCCGAGGGCCTGAAGAAGAACCTCCGGCAGCGCGACGGCCGCTGGTACTGGCACTGGGATCCGGCGTTCCTCACCGCCCCGAACGACGACCCGTTCGTCCGGGAGGATCAGCTCGAACAATCGGCCATCGAGTTGACCATCCCGATCCTCCTCATCCGTGGCAAGCTCTCCGACGTGGTGAGCGCCGAAGGGGTCAGAGACTTCCTCGCCAAGGTGCCTGCGGCGGAGTTCGTCGAACTGGCCGACGCGGGCCACACGGCGGCGGGCGACGACAACGACGCCTTCACCGAAGTCGTGGTGTCCTTCGTCAGCCGGTGAGCAAGGACCGCCGCACCGTCGGCTTCAACTTCCTCTCCGAGCCGGAACTGCCTGCGCCGCAGGTGACCGAGGCGCAGGCAGAAGAGCTGCTGAGCACGCACTACGGCGTGACCGGGCGCGCCGAGTCGCTGGGCAGCCAGCAGGACAAGAACTTCATCGTCCGCGCCGACGACGGTGACGTGCTCGGAGTGTTGAAGATCGCCAACCCGGCGTTCACCGGAACCGAACTGGCGGCACAGGACGAGGCGACCGCACTCATCGAAGAAGCCGAACCGGGGTTGCGAATCGCGGTCCCTCTGGTGAACCGGACCGGTGCCACCTGCACGGCGGTCGACGGACTGCTGGACCGGACCGCGTATGTGCGGTGGCTGCGCTTCCTGCCCGGCGGGACGCTGTTGGACGCCGGCTATCTGTCGCCGGCCGCGGTCAGCGGGCTGGGTGACATCGCCGGGCGGGTGAGCCGTGCGCTGGCCGGGTTCGAGCACCCGGGCCTGGACCGGATCCTGCAGTGGGATCTGCGCTACGGCGCGGATGTGGTGGCGGCGCTCGGCCACCACGTCGATGACCCGTCCCGTCGTGCGCTCGTCGAGCAGGCCGCGCGGGACGCCTGGACGCGGATCGAGCAGCTGGCCGACGAGTTGGCCTGCCAGCCGGTGCATCTGGATCTCACCGATGCCAACGTGGTGGTGTCGCGCGCGGCCGACGGATCGGTGCGGCCGGACGGGGTGATCGACTTCGGCGACCTCACCACGAGTTGGGCGGTCTCGGAGTTGGCGATCACGGCGTCGTCGGTGCTCGGGCATGCCGGCGCCGATCCGACGTCGATCCTGCCTGCGGTGCGCGCGTTCCACGAGGTGCGACCGCTGAGTTCGGCGGAGGTCGACGCGCTGTGGCCGATGCTGGTGTTGCGGACCGCGGTGCTGATCGTCAGCGGCGCGCAGCAGGCGGCGATCGACCCGGAAAACGACTACGTCACCGAGCACGCCGACGGCGAATGGCGGATGTTCGAACAGGCGGTGTCGGTGCCGCAGGACGTGATGACGGCACTGCTGCGGGCGGAACTCGGGATGGCGGCGCCGGCCGCGCAGCTCGCCGGCACGCTGGTCGCGGGGATCTATTCGAACGCCATTGTCACGCTTGATCTTTCGGTGACATCTGATGTGTACGACGATGCCTTCGCCCCGGGCGGGTGGCTGCGCGATGACGTCGAGGACGCGGCCGCGCGCGCCGCTGTGGGCAGCGGCGCCGCGTTGGCGGTCACCCGGTTCGGTGAGCCGCGTATGAGCCGCGCGCCGAGGTTGAGCCACCGCAGCGCCGACGTCGTCCCTACGGGGATCGGGGTGTGGCCGGCGGAGGACGTCGGCCTGGTGGCGCCGTGGGACGGCGAGGTCGAGCACGTCGACGGTGCCGCGGTACTTCGGGGTGCGGAGTTCGAGCTGAGGCTGACCGGCGTGGC
>NZ_JAUMSQ010000396.1:0-3452 GCF_030519285.1 Mycolicibacterium arseniciresistens | reverse complement strand
GCCGCCGATCAGCACCTGGTTGCGCCGGTCCACCCGCAGCAGCAGGGCGTCGGCCCAGCCCGCGACGGCGGCGTCGACGTCGGTGCGCAGCGTGTCGGCGCGGTCGGCGCCGACCCGCGACAGCAGCGGGATGTTGCGCAGTCTGAAGTTGATCGCCCGTCCCCCCGGCCCGCCGGAGGTCATCGCTCCGCGTCCGCGCTGCGGATGTGCAGCAGCCGGTCCCCGGGTTCGAGCGCGTCGACCTGCGGGTCGTCGACGCGCAGCAGTTTCCCGCCGCGCACGACGCCCAGCACGATGTCGGAGAGATGCCGGGGTGAGCCGGCGACTTCCTTGGGCGTGACCTCCCGCTCCGCGATGGCGAAACCGGCGTCCGGGGTCAGCAGGTCCTCCATCATCTCCACCACGCTCGGCGTCTGCACCGCGATGCCGAGCAGCCGGCCTGCGGTCTCGGACGTCACGACGGTGGAGTCGGCGCCCGACTGCTGCAGCAGGTGCTGGTTCTCGGCCTCGCGGACCGCGGCGATGATCTTGGCCTTGGGCGCCAGCTCGCGGGCGGTCAGCGTGACCAGCACGGCGGTGTCGTCGCGGTTGGTGGCGACGATGATCGACTTCGCATGCTGGGCGCTGGCCAGTCGGAGCACATCCGAATCGGTTGCGCTGCCGCGCACCGTGACCAGCCCCGCACTCTTGGCCCGCTCGAGGGCGGTGGGATTCTCGTCGACGACCACGATGTCGGCCGGGGCGACCTCGTCACCGATCATCGCCGCCACGGCGGTGCGGCCCTTCGTGCCGTACCCGATGACGACGGTGTGGTTGCGCACTTTGTTCCTCCATCGCTGGATCTTCAACGCCTGGCGCGACTGCGTCGTGAGGGTCTCGACCGTGGTGCCGATCAGCACGATCAGGAACGCGACGCGCAGCGGGGTGATCACCAGCACGTTGATCAGGCGGGCCGAATCGGTCACCGGCGTGATGTCGCCGTAGCCGGTCGTCGAGAGCGACACCGTGGCGTAGTACAGGCAGTCCAGGAACGACAGCGGGTCGCTGGCGTCCGGTGTGCTCTCGATGTCGCGGTAGCCGTGCCGGTCGAGGTAGACGATAAGCACCGCGGCGAACAGTGCGGACAACGCGTAGATCACCCGCATGGCGATGCGCCGGGCCGGGCTGACGAACGGCTCCGGAATCGAGAGGACGTCGACCAGGTCGGCGTCCGGTCGGCTGGTCAGATTCTGGTCGATCGCAGCGAGCCGACGTCGCAATCTACCTTTGGCCACGAGGGCCGTTCATCGATCGCCCAGCGATGCGCACGTCACAATGTAATCATGACCTCTCTCCCACCAGAACTGCAGCGGATCGCCGGCTCGTCGCGCGGGGCCAAGATGGGCGCGATGCTCGTCGGCATGGGGGTGCTGCACTTCGTGGCGCCCAAACCGTTCGACGGGATAATTCCCGACGAACTGCCGGGCACCGCGCGGTTCTACACCTACGCCTCAGGGGTCGCCGAGCTCGCGGCAGGCGGGCTGCTGATCGCGCCGCAGACCCGCAAGGTGGGCGCCCTGGCCGCGGTGGCGCTGTATTTGGCCGTGTTCCCCGGCAACGTCAACATGGTCCGGCTGTGGTGGGACAAGCCGTTGCCGATGCGGATCGCGGCGATCGCGCGCCTTCCCCTGCAGATCCCGATGATCACCCAGGCTCTCAAGATCTACCGCGAGGCCTAGGGCGCCGCAGGGCTCAGGCCGCCTCCGGCGTCAACAGTGCAGCCAGTTCGTCGATGCCGGGCAGCACGGCCGGTCGCACGGTCTCACCGGTGCGCACGTAGTGGAACGCTGCGCGCACCGACGACGCGGGCCGGTCGTGCAGCGCGGCCCAGGCAAGGCGGTACACCGCCAGCTGCACGGCGGCCTGGGTGCGTGCCCGGTCGGTGTCGGGCGGCCCGCCGGTCTTCCAGTCCACCACCGTGACGCCGCCGTCGTCGTCGGCGAACACCGCGTCGATCCGCCCGCGCACCACGGTGTCACCGATCACCATGTCGAACGGCACCTCGACGTCGACAGGGGTGCGCGCCGCCCATGGCGACACCATGAACGCGGCCTGCAGTTCGGCCAGCGCCTCGGCCTCGCTGCGGCGCAGTTCGCTGTCCACCGCACCGGGCAGGTCGTCGAGGTCGAAGAGCCGCTCGGCACCGTAGAAGCGCTGCACCCAGTCGTGGAACGCCGTGCCCAGCAACGCATCCGGGTTCGGCCGCACCGGCAGCCTTCGGGCCAGCCGCTGCGTGGCGGCCGCCGGATCCCTGCCGAGGTCGACGAGTGTGCTGACCGACACCTGTGCGGGCAGTTCCACCGGCGCGGCCCGCCCGGCGCGTTCACGCTCGGCCAGTAGCGCGTCGACGTCGGCGCGCCAGCCGTCGACATCGGCGTCCTGGCGGAGTTCACCGGCCATCGCCCGCGTCACCAGGGCGGCGCCGCGATCGAGGTCGGCCCGCCGGCCACCGGCCGGGTCCGGCGGCCACACAGCTTCGACAACGTTCTCGCGCAACGGGTTCGGCTCTCCGTCGGCCGGGGCGGGCGCCCAGTGTTCGACGATGCCGCACGGATCGCCGTCGGCCACCGACCGGTCGATGATGTCCTTGAGCTCGCAGAGGAAGTCCGACGGCCCCCGCGGCTTGGACTCCGCGGCGCCCCAGTGATGGCCCGACAGCAACAGCGTGTCCTCCGCGCGGGTCAGTGCGACGTACAGCAGCCGGCGCTCCTCGTCGACACGGCGCTGTTCGAGGCGGCTCTTGTGGTCGTGGATCCGGTCGGACAGCACCTTGCGGTCGTTGACGTCCGAGGTGTCCAGCACCGGAACCCCGTGGTCGGCCGCCGTCGCGCGGTCGCCGCGCAGCAGTGGCGGGAGATCGGCGGGGTCGGTGAGCCACGTCCGCGGCTGCGCGGTCGACGGGAAGACGCGCGCGCTCAGGTGCGGCACGGCGACCACCTGCCACTCCAGCCCCTTGGCGGCGTGCACGGTGAGGATCTGCACCCGGTTGGCCGACACCGACACCTCGGCCGGCGCCAGACCGTTCTCCACCACCATGGCGGCGTCCAGGTAGCCGAGCAGGCCGCTCACCGTGGCGCCCGGCCGGGCCGCGAAGTCCGCGACCACATCGGCGAACGTGTCCAGGTGCTCGGCGCCGGCCCAGCCGGCCCCCACGGGTTGCGCCGCGCGGGCCTCGGCGTCGATGCCCAGCACCCGCCGCACGTCGGCCACCAGTTCGGGCAGCGGGAACCCCAGATGCGCGCGCAGGGCGGTCAGCTCGCGGCCCAGCGCGACGATCCGGCGGTAGCCCTCGGCCGAATACCTCTGCGCCGCACCAGGATCACAGATCGCGTCGGCCAGGCAGGCGGCATCGGCGTCGGGCGCGGTACGGGCCACGATCTCCTCGGTGGACGCCGACCCGGCGGGCGCGGCGG
>NZ_JAUMSQ010000395.1:0-2540 GCF_030519285.1 Mycolicibacterium arseniciresistens | reverse complement strand
ATCGCGTCGGCCAGGCAGGCGGCATCGGCGTCGGGCGCGGTACGGGCCACGATCTCCTCGGTGGACGCCGACCCGGCGGGCGCGGCGGTGTCGTCGAGTTCGACGGCGCGCCGCCACAACGCGGCGACGTCCTTGGCGCCCAGGCGCCACCTGGGCCCGGTCAGCACCCGCATCGCGGCCGCGCCGGCGGTGGGATCGGCGAGCAGCCGCAGCATCGCCACCACATCGGCCACCTCGGGGATGGAGAGCAACCCGGCCAGGCCGACCACCTCCACCGGGACGCCGCGCGCGGTGAGTGCGTCCGCCATCGGAGCGGCATCGGCGTTGCGGCGCAACAGCACCGCGGCAGTGGGGACGTCGTCGCCTGCGCCGTGGTAGAGCGCGGCGATCTGGTCGGCGACCCAGTCCCGTTCGGCGGCCAGGTCGTTCAGCAGGGCACAGCGGATGGTGCCGGGCTCGGCCCCGGGGCGGGGAAGCAGCTCGCGCACGGCAACCGACCGGCGGCGCGCCTCGGCCGACACCTCGTTGGCCAGCCGCAGCGCCCGCGGCGGGTTCCGCCAGCTGGTGCGCAGTTCCAGCGTGGGCGCCGGGCTGCCGTCCGCGCGGGGGAAGTCGGTGGCGAACCGGGGCAGGTTGGTGGCCGAGGCGCCGCGCCAGCCGTAGATCGACTGGATCGGGTCGCCGACCGCGGTGAGCGCGAGACCGTCGTCCACCCCGCCGCCGAACAGCGACGACAGCGCGATCCGCTGCGCGTGGCCGGTGTCCTGGTACTCGTCGAGCAGCACCACCCGGTAGCGCTGCCGCACCTGGACGCCGACCTGCGGGAACTCGGCGGCCAGCCGGGCGGCGGCGGCCATCTGCGTGCCGAAGTCCATCACCTTGTCGGCCCGCATCCGCCGGTGCAGCGCGTCGATCAGCGGCACGAGTTCGGTCCGCTCGTTCTGCGTCGCCAGCAGCCGCAACAGCCACTGGCTGGGGCCGCGGTCGCGCTGATACGGGCCTGCGGGCAGGGTGTGCACCAGCCGCTCCAGCTCGATGTGGGTGTCGCGCAGCTGATCGGTGCCGACCAGGTGCTCGGCCAGCTGACCGGCCAGCCGCAGCACCATCGCCGTCACCGCGGCCGGGGTCTTGTCGACGTGCAGCTCACCCGGGTGCTCGCACACCACCCGGAAGGCCAGCTGCCACAACTCGGTCTCGCTGATCAGCCGGGTGTCCGGCTCGATGGGCAGCAGCAGGCCGTGATCGCGCAACAGCGTGCCTGCGAACGCGTGGTAGGTGCTGACCGTCGCCGGATCGGCGTCGTCGCCACCGGGTAGCAGGCCCACCCCGGCCAGCCGGGCCAGCCGGCTGCGGACCCGGCGCAGGAGCTGCCCGGCGGCCTTGCGGGTGAACGTCAGGCCGAGCACCTCGCCCGGTGCGGCGTAGCCGTTGGCCACCAGCCACACCACCCGCGCGGCCATGGTCTCGGTCTTGCCTGCCCCCGCGCCGGCGATCACCACGAGCGGACCCGGCGGTGCGGCGATGACGGCGGCCTGTTCCTCGGTGGGTGCGAAAACGCCGAGCGCCGAAACGAGTTCGGCGGGGCTGTAGCGCGGTGTCATGCCCTCTCCTCTCCGGCCTGGGCGGGGCAGCTGCCACGGACCGGGCAGTGCGTGCAGTTGTCGTTGATCCGGGCGACGAACCGGGGACCCTGGGTCGCCGCGGCGGCCCGGCTCACCTGCTGCCGCCACTGCTCCTGCGCCTCGGGGGTGAGCGCGTCCTGCTCGCGCTCGGCGGGACCCCCGGCGGTCGGCTTGCCCAGGTACACCAGCCGACCGCCACCGGGCTGGTCACCGTCAGGCAGCAGGCCGGCCGCCACGGCCAGCTGGTACATGGCCAACTGGGCGTGCCGCTGCGCGTCGTCCTTGGTGACCGGGCTCTTGCCGGTCTTCAGGTCCACCACGACCAGTCGGCCGGCGTCGTCGCGTTCGAGCCGGTCGAGCCGTCCCCGGACGCGCACGCCCGGGGCGCCGTCGCCGCCGGGCTCGCCGATCAGCCCGTCGACGTCGACCTCGGTGCCCACCTCGGTGAACTCGCGGCGGGTCTGCTCGCGCCACTGCGCGAACCCCGAGAGCATGGCGCGATGCCGCGTGAGCTCGTTGTCGGCGTGCCACGCGGCTTCGAAAGGCAGTTGCTGCCAGAGGGTCTGGAGCTCATTGACCAATTGGCTCTCCGTGCGGCCCGGGTCGGCGAGCAGGGCGTGCACCAGCGACCCGACCGCCGAGCGCACGTCGCGGGCGTCGCTGCCGCCATGGCGCTCCAGCAGCCAGCGCAGCGGGCAGTCGGTCAGCGTCTGCAACGTCGACGGCGACAGCGTGACGGTGTGGTCGTCACCCGACCACAGCGGTTCGTCGCTCGACACCGGCGTCATGCCGTACCACTGCGCGGGGTCGGCGCCCGGGATACCCGCCGCGGCCATCCTGGCCAATTGCGTTGCCGCGCATTCCCGGGCGATGCCCTCGGGGCCGTCGGCCGGGGCGCAGGCCACCGCCCGCAACCGG
>NZ_JAUMSQ010000394.1:0-6042 GCF_030519285.1 Mycolicibacterium arseniciresistens | reverse complement strand
GCAACGCGTCGGAGTCGACGACTCCTTCTTCGAACTCGGCGGCGACAGCATCCTTTCCATGCAGGTCGTCACGGCAGCGCGCGCCGCGGGCATCCGGTGCCGGCCCCGCGACGTCTTCGTCGAGCAGACGGTGGCGCGACTGGCCCGGGTGGCCAGAGTCGCCGACGACGAAGGACAGGCCGACGATGGTGTCGGCCCGCTGCCGGCCACTCCGATCATTCGCTGGCTGAACCGCCTCGGCGGAGCCGACGAGTTCAACCAGACCGTGGTGCTGCAGGCCCCGGTCGGGGCGACCGAGGCAGATGCCGTCGCCGTTCTGCAGGCGGTGCTGGACCGACATGCGATGCTGCGCTTGCGCATCGACGACGACGGCGGGCCGGACGGTTGGTCGCTGACCGTCCCCGCCGACGGGACGGTTCGAGCCGCGGACTGCCTGAACACCGTCACCGAGCTCAGCGATGACGTGCTGCTCGCAGCCAGGTCGCGGTTGGACCCCGCTGCCGGCGCCATGGTGAGCGCACTGTGGGCGACGGCCACGAGTGAGTTCGTGCTGATGATCCACCACCTGGCGGTGGATGGGGTGTCGTGGCGGATCCTGGTGGAGGACGTCAACATCGCCTGGACTCAACTGCGCAGCGGACAACCGGTGGAGCTACCGAAGCCGGGCACCTCGTTCGCCCGGTGGGCCACGCTGCTGGCCGCCCACGCCCTCGACACCCAGGTGGTGCAGCAGGCCGACAGGTGGCGGCAGGTGCTGACGACAGAGCCCGTGGTGCCGGCGGCGCAGTCCGACGTGGACACGTTCGCCAGTGCCGGCCGCCTGTCACTGACGTTGGATGCGCAGACGACCCGCGCACTGCTCGGCGAGGTGCCCGCGGCGTTCCATGCGGGCGTACAGGACATCCTGCTGATCGCCTACGGCCTGGCACTGACCGAGTTCTTCGGCAGCGGCGACGCCCCGATCGCCATCGATGTCGAAGGACACGGGCGCGTCGAGGAACTGGCGGACGACGTCGACCTGTCCCGCACCGTCGGGTGGTTCACCATGAAACACCCTGTGGCTCTGGCAATGCGCAGACTGTCCTGGCCGCAACTGGCGAGCGGCGAGATGTCCGTCGGCTCACTGGTGAAGGACGCCAAGGAACAGTTGCGTGCCTTGCCCGACGGACTGACCTACGGTCTGTTGCGTTACCTGAATCCCGATGTGGCCGTGGACGGGCCGGAACCGGCGATCGGATTCAACTACCTGGGCCGGCTCGGTGCGGCTGCCGAACTGACCGAGGATCTCTGGCGGATCAGTCAGCGCGGCATGTCGTCGGTGGGCGTCGCAGCGGAGCTGCCGATGCCCCTGGCGCACACCGTCGAGCTCAACGCGGCCACGGTCGACACCGCTGAGGGTCCTGCTCTGCAGGCGGACTGGACGTGGGCGCGCTCGGCGCTCGACGACGAGCAGGTCGGCCGTCTCGGAAGGTTGTGGTTCGACGCCCTGGCGGGGATCTGCGCACACGTGGGCAAGGGCGGCGGCGGGCTGACGCCGTCGGACATCCTGCCTGCCCGACTCGACCAGGGTCAGATCGACGAGCTCCAGAGCCGGTTCGCCATTGCCGACATCCTGCCCCTCACGCCGCTGCAGCAGGGCCTGCTCTTCCACGCCAGCGCCACCCGAGGCACCGACAGCCTGGACGAGTTGTACGCCGTCCAGGTGGAATTCAACGTGGCCGGTCCACTCGAGATCCAGCGGCTACGCGATGCGGTCCAGACGGTCGTTCGCCGCCATCCCAATCTCGTCGCGCGGTTCAGTGAGGAATTCGACGAGCCGGTGCAGCTCATCCCGGCCGAGCCCGCAGCGGTATGGCGGTACATCGATGTCGCGGACGACGGCACCCAGCCTGATGAGACGATCCGGCAGGTGTGTGCCGCCGAGCGGTCGGCGGTCGGGAATTTCACGGAGGAACCCGCCTTCCGCATCGTGCTCATCCGCACCGCCGAGGAGCGCCACCACTGCGTCGTGACCTTCCACCACATCGTCATCGACGGTTGGTCGATGCCCGTTCTCCTGCACGAGATCTTCGCGAGCTACGTCGGCGAGCACCTTCCGGTGCCCGGGTCGTACCGCAACTTCGTGGCCTGGCTGGCGGGTAGGGACGTCGATTCGGCCCGCGCGGCATGGGCGGAGGTCTTCGCCGGCTTCTCGACGCCGACGTTGGTCAGTCCGCCGGACCGTACGGAACTGGGGCAGCGCGCCGTGCGCCGGATCGCGGTGCCGGAGGAAACGACCGCGGCGCTCGATGCGCTCGCGCGGACGCATCACACCACGATGAGCACTGTGCTGCAGGGTGCCTGGGCGCTGCTGCTGACGTCACTGACCGGGCAGCACGACGTCGCGTTCGGTGTCACGGTGTCCGGACGGCCGGCCGAGGTGGCAGGCGCAGAGACGATGATCGGTCTCGTCATCAACACGGTGCCGGTACGCGCGACGATCACGCCGGAGACGACGGTGGCCGATCTGTTGAAGCAGCTGCAGCGGTCACACAGCGCGACACTCGACCATCAGCACCTGGCCCTGCGCGAGATCCACCGCGTCGCAGGCCATGACGAGCTGTTCGACACCTGCATCGTCTATCAGAACTACCCCATCGACACCGGAGCGCAGATGAGTGCGGGGAACCTGGCCATCAGTGACATCACCGGTCGCGAGTACAACCACTACCCGCTGACGGTCCAGGCACATCCGGGGCGCGAACTCGACATGCGTGTCGAATACGACACCGACGTGTACAGCCCGGCCCGCATCGATGCGTTGATGCGACGGCTACAGCGGGTGTTCATGGCAATGACGGCCAACCAGGAGAGCCCATCATGACCGCTGATGCCACGCGGCTGCTGTCGTTCGACCTCTTCGACGACGATGAGCACGCTCAGCTCGACGAGTGGGCGAACAAGAAGGTGTTGGACGGGCCGGTGCCGGCCGGGGTGTCGATACCGGTGTTGTTCGCCGGGCACGTGGCCCGCCGCCCCGAGGCGGTGGCGGTGTCGTTCGACGGCGGGTCGATGACCTACGCACAGCTGGACGCGGCCGCTGATCGCATGGCGCACCGGTTGGCCGCCCAGGGCGCGCGGCCGGGTGAATGTGTGGCGATCCTGCTCAACCGATCGGTCGACGCGGTGGTGTCCATCCTCGCCGTCATGAAGACCGGGGCCGCGTATCTGCCGATCGACCCTGCCCATCCGGACGCCCGGATCGGTTTCGTGCTCGAGGACGCGGCTCCGATCGCTGCGGTGACCACCGACGAACTGCGTCTTCGGCTCGACGGTCACGGCCTCGCGGTCATCGACATCATGAATCCCGGCACCGCGAGCGAGCCGGCGACGCTGCAGCCGCCGGAGGCGGACGACGTGGCGTACATCATCTACACGTCGGGCACCACGGGTGTGCCCAAGGGCGTTGCGATCACGCACCGCAACGTGACCCAGCTGTTGGAGTCGCTCGACGCCGGACTGCCCCGCGCAGGGGTGTGGGCGTTGTGCCACTCGCTGTCCTTCGACGTCTCGGCATGGGAGATCTTCGCTCCGCTGCTGGACGGCGGCCGACTCGTCGTGGTCTCCGAACAGGTCACGAGCTCACCGGATGAATTCCACGACATGCTGGTGGCCGAGGGCGTGACGGTGCTGACCCACACGCCGTCGGCGGTGGCCATGCTCTCGCCCGAGAGCCTCGACTCGATGGCCCTGGTGATGGCGGGCGAGGCCTGCACCTCAGAGGTGGTGGACCGATGGGCGCCCGGACGGGTGATGATCAACGCCTACGGCCCCACCGAGACCACCATGTGCGTCGCGATCAGCACACCGTTGACTCCCGGCACGGGAGCGCCCCCGATCGGATCACCGGTACCGGGCGCGGCGCTCTTCGTGCTGGACAAGTGGCTGCGACCGGTGTCGCCGGGTGTGGTCGGCGACCTGTACGTGGCCGGGCACGGGGTCGGTGTCGGCTACGTGGGTCGACCGGGACTGACGGGGACTCGATTCGTCGCGTGCCCGTTCGGAGGCGCAGGCGCGCGGATGTACCGCACCGGGGACCTGGTGCGCTGGAACGACGACGGGCAGCTGCAGTATCTGGGCCGCGCCGACGAGCAGGTCAAGATCCGCGGCTACCGCATCGAACTCGGTGAGATCCAAGCCGCTCTGGCCGCGTTGGACGGGGTGAGCCAGGCCGCCGTGATCGCCAGGGAGGACCGGCCGGGTGACAAGCGGCTGGTCGGTTACGTGACCGGAACCGCGGATCCGGCCAAGGCGCGTGCCGAGCTGGCCGAGCGCCTACCCGGATACATGGTGCCGGCCGCCGTGCTGGCGCTGGACACTCTGCCGCTGACGGTCAACGGCAAGCTCGACACCCGCGCGCTGCCTGCGCCCGAGTACCACGCCGCAGGCGACCGCTACCGCGCGCCGGCAACGCCCGCCGAGGAGATCCTGACCGGGATCTTCGGCGAGGTCCTCGGCGTGGAGCGCGTCGGGGCGGACGACTCGTTCTTCGACCTGGGTGGCGACAGCATTCTCGCGATGCGCGCGATCGCCGCGGTGAACAGAGCGCTCGACGGCGGGCTGTCCGTGCGCGCCCTGTTCGAGTCGCCGACGGTTGCGCACCTGGCGACCCGTCTCGGCGAGGACGGCGACGGGCGCGCGCCGCTGGTGGCTGTCGAACAGCGGCCGGAAGTGATTCCGCTGTCGTATGCCCAGAACCGGCTGTGGTTCCTGGATCAGCTGCAGGGGCCGTCGGCGGTCTACAACATGGCGGTCGCTCTGCGGCTGAGCGGAACGCTGGACACCGAGGCCCTGAGGGTGGCGCTCGCGGACGTGGTGGACCGCCACGAGTCCCTGCGAACCGTGTTCTCGACGAACGAGGGACGACCTCAGCAGATCGTGCTCCCCTCCGAGACAGTCGATTTCGGCTGGGACGTGGTCGATGCCACGGCATGGCCGGCGGCCCGGCTGGTCGAGGCCATCGAAGGGCTGGCGGCGTACGCATTCGACCTGGCCGGCGAGATTCCGCTGCAGGCTCGGCTGTTTCGGCTCGCCGGGGACGAACACGCGCTGGTCGCGGTCGTGCACCACATCGCCGCCGACGGGTTGTCGGTCACCCCACTGGTCGTGGACATGGGCGCGGCGTACTCGGCGCGCGCACAGGGACGGGCGCCGGAGTGGGCGCCGCTGGCCGTCCAGTACGTGGATTACACGCTGTGGCAGCGTGAGCAGCTCGGCGACATCGACGACCCCGACAGCCGCATAGGGGCTCAGCTGGCCTACTGGCAGAGCGCGTTGGCCGGGATGCCCGAACGACTTCAGCTGCCCACCGATCGGCCCTATCCGGTGGTGGCGGATCACCGTGGCGCCCGGGTCGCGGTGGAGTGGTCCGCGCAACTGCAGCAGCAGGTGCGCGAAACGGCCCGCCAACACAACGCCACCAGCTTCATGGTCGTGCAGGCCGCGCTGGCGGTGCTTCTCGGACAGTTGGGTTCCACTTCCGATGTGGCAGTGGGATACCCGATCGCCGGACGGACCGACTCGGCACTCGACGAGTTGGTGGGGTTCTTCGTCAACACCCTCGTCCTGCGCACGGATTTGAGTGGTGATCCCACGTCAGCGGAGCTGCTCGCCCAGGTCCGGCAACGGAGCCTGGCGGCATTCGACCATCAGGACGTGCCTTTCGAGGTGCTGGTCGATCGGCTCAATCCCGTTCGCTCGATGGCGCACCATCCGCTGGTGCAGGTCCTGCTCGCCTGGCAGAACATCGCCGGGCAGGACAGCGAGACCGCAGGCGGGCTGAGCCTGGGCGATGTCCAGGTCACGCCGATTCACGCCGACACCCACACCGCCCGAGTCGATCTGACGTTCTCGCTCGCGGAGCGCTGGACGACCACCGGCGAATTCGCGGGCATCAGCGGTGAGGTGGAATTCCGTACCGACGTGTTCGACGCAGCCGGCATCGAGGTGCTGATCGCCCGTTTCGAGCGGGTGTTGTGGGCGATGTGTGGTGATCCGGGTCGG
>NZ_JAUMSQ010000393.1:0-4193 GCF_030519285.1 Mycolicibacterium arseniciresistens | reverse complement strand
GGCCCCAGCTCCCGCACCGTCAGCGCGACCTCCCCCGCGCGCAGGCGCCGGCGGGCACGGGCATCCGGTGGCGGGTAGTCGAGTTTGCGCACCGCGCCGTCGGCCGCCTGCGCCACCGTCTGCAGCACCCCGACACCGTCGAACAGGCAGTGCGAGCCGACCAGGCTGACCGCGGTCGAGCCGTCGGACATCGGCAGCACGCCGAGGTGCCAGCCGGGGCCCGACTCGGGATCGACCGGCACCTGGGCGCGTTCGTCGATCCAGTCGCTGAGTTCGGAGCGAGGCCGGACGCCGTCGGCGATGGCGAGGTCGGTGGCAGGTCCCGTCGAGCTCACCCACCGGTGCCTGCCGAAGGGCAGGGCCGACCGCTCGATGCGCCGGCCCGCGAGACCGTAGCCGAAGTTCTGGTGGAAGGCCTTCAGCCCGGCGTGGTCCACCGGATGCTCGTAGAGCCAGACCAACTGGGTGAGCTGCGCGCGGCCGGTCGCCTGCTGCGAGAGGAACGTCGCCTGGTCGAGGTAGGCCAGCCGGTGGTCGGTCATCTAGAAGACCACGCCGTCGAGTCCGAATTCGGACAGCGTGTGCTCGACGAGCCGGCGCAGGCCGGCCTTCGAATTCGGCGCACCCGCCTGGTAGCCGATGACGGCGATCGAGATGCGCCCGTTGATCCTGGCGCCGACGACGGTCAGCAGGCCGTGCCGCTGTTCGAGCACCCGCAGCGTGATGTGCTGGTCGACTCCTCGCATGAACACGTATTCGGCATCCGTGCCGTCGGCGCGGCCGATCTCGGCGGGCAGGTCGCCGAGGTTGGAACACGACACCGGATGGTCGGCGAAGCCGAACGCCGATTCTGCGGCGGCCTTCACCGCCCGCCTCGGCAGGAACGGCACCAGGGGCAGCAGTTGCAGGGCACCGTCCGGCTCGTCGCCGAGCGCGGCGAGGGAACGCTTGAGCTCTGCGCGCGCCCGGGACAGGTCGCGCGTGACATCCGACGGGTCGATGCGGACGTTGGCCAGCTTCACCGCGTTGGCGCGCGTGTCGTCCAGGTCGGCGCGGTCGTTGATCGGGACGATCAGCGGCACCTCTCCTTCGGCGCCGGTGCGGCCCATGGCTTCGGCGAGTCGCGCCGCGAAGCCTGCGAGCAGCGAGTAGGTGTTGCCCCCGAGGGCGCTCGCCCGCGCGTCCCAGTCGGCGATGTCGAGGAAGGCCGTGACGGCCGGTACCGCGACGTGACGGGTGTTGTCGAGGTGAACGGCACGCTTTGTACGCCGGTCCTTCGGCGCCTTGCCCGCGGTTCTGTTGCGACGGGCCAATTTTCCGGCAGCGGCGAGGGTCCGGCCCACCTCGGGCAGATCCCGGATCAGCTGGCGGGCATCCTGCGCGAGCGCTTCGCGGCGGGTGCGCGATCCCCGCGGCGGATAACCGAAGTCGTACACGTTGCCGGTGGCGGCGCTGAGCACCGTGAGCAGGGCGCCACCGCCGTCGCCGAGGCAGTGCGACCCGACGAGGCTGACCGCCGTGGACCCGTCGGTCATCGGGAGCACGCCGAGGTGCCAGCCCGGTCCCCACTCGGGATCGACCGGCAGCACCGCTCTCTCGTCGATCCAGTCACCGAGTTCGGCACGCGGCCGTGGACGCTCGGCGACGTCGATGCCCGGCGCCACGCCCGGCGACGCCACCCAGCGGTGCCTGCCGAACGGCAGTACCGAACGCTCGATCCGCCGACCGGCCAAGCCATGACCGAAATTGCGGCCGAACCGCTCAAGGCCGTCGAGATCGACGGGGTGCTCGTAGATCCACACGCACTGCATCACCGCTGCCTGACCCGTGGCCCGCAGCCCGAGATACATCGCCTGATCCAGGTAGGCGAGCCGGTCGTCGCGCTGTGCCACGCGGCGGCGGGCGGGCGCGGCCACCGTCGCGGCCGCTGCGTCGATCGCCATCGTCAGCCCCCGGCGACCGGCGTCAGTCCGGGACGAGATGTGCTGTGGTGACGTGTCATTCCATGGCGGTGCGCCGCGGGCGCCGTCGCGCCGTCACCGTCGGCGACCCGCGCGAACACGCTCTTCATCGCCTGCAGGTACCGCTGCAGCGAGTCCCGCGCGACCGGATTGTCGGGGAACGCCACGGTCACCACGGTCTCCCGGTCGGTGCGGTTCACCCACATCCCGATCTGATCAGCGGATCGGCTGTCGCAGAACAATTTTCCGTTCATCGCCTCCCACTCCGCGATGATGGCCGGGGACAACGGCGGAAGGGCGGCGTCGAGGTAGGACACCATCGCGGCGCCAGGACCCGGCGCGCGCATACCCAGCGGCCGCGCGGCGAGTTCGAGGATCCGTTCGACGGGTACGTGCGCGAGGTGCGACCCGCTGTCGAAGGACGACTGCGCGCTGCGCGCGGTGTCGGCGAAGGACTGCGCGTCGACCGGCACGGTGATCGGCACCAGGCCGGCGAACCACCCGGTGGTCATGAACTCCGCCGTGGTCCGTCGGGTGGTCACCGGGGTGACGACGTGATAGGTCGGCGCGCCGGTGAACTGGTGGTCGGTCAGGGCGGCGCAGGCGAAGACTCCCCCGCTGAACCGGACGCCGAGGTTGGTGCACACCGCGTCGAAGCGCCGGGTCTGCGCGGCATCGAGCAACTGGACGACCACCATGTCGCCGCCGCACGGGACCGAGAGGTCGCCCAGCGGCAGCGGGAAGCGCGGCAGGATGCCGTCGCCGTCCTCGGCGAACCGGACCCACTCCCGGACCTCGGGCGAATCCAGGGTGAGTGCCGAGGTGTACTCACGCTGGCGCAGGCAGTAGTCGTCGTAGCTGCCCGCGTCCTCCAGGGCGAACGGCGCCCCGCCGGTGACCAGCGTCTGGTACATCATGTGGATCTCGACGAGCACCAGGCACATGAACAACGCGTCGGTGTGGACGTGGTCGACACTGATGTAGAACGTGAAGTGGTTCTTGCGCTGGATGATCCCGAAGTTGACGCAGTCGAACTGCAGCGGATCGGGCGTGCCGAGGATGTGCTCGCGCCACTGCGCAGCCGCCATCTCACCGTGCGCGGTAGGCACGAACTTAAGGTCGCGGGGATTCTGCAGCGTGCGCCGGATGATGCCGCCGTCGGCGGCCATCTCGAACCGGCTGTGATAGGTGTCGTGCCGCCGGACGTAGGCGTTGAGGACGTGCGTCATCGCACGCAGGTCACACTGGCCCGGCATGTCCCACGCGGGGATGTTCAGGCGCGCCATGTCCGCACCGGCGGCTTTCCGCCGCAGGAACGTCCGGATGTGCTGCTCCTGCTGGTAACTCGGCGGGACCGCACTGATCGGCGCGTTGCCGATCTTGGCCATCGTGGCCGGCGACGGGTGCCAGGACACCACCTCGCCCGGCTCCCCCGCCCAGTCGTGGACGGATCTCAACGCGACCATCGGCTCTTCCTCCTCACGAGACAACCGCCGGCACATGCTCGTCCGCCAGCACCGTCGCCAGATGCTCCGCGAGGGCGCGCGCGGTGGTGATGTCGCTCGTGGCGACCCTGATCCCGGTCTCCGCCTCGATCCTGGTGCGGACCTCGAGCACGCCGAGGGAGTCGAGGCCGTACTGCGCGAGCGGACGGTCGAGGTCGACGGTGCGGCGCAGGATGAGACCGATCTGGTCGGCGATCAGCCGGCGCAACCGCCCACTCCACTCCTCGGCGGGCAGGTTGCGTAGCTCGCTGAGGAACGAACTGCCCGCCTGTCGGCCGTCGCCGGCATTCCGGAACGCCTCGGCGAACTTGCTGCGCTGCGCGAACCCGGTCAGCCACGCCGCACCCGCGACCGGGGCGTAGCCGGTGTGGGCGCGGTTGTGCCGCAACAGCGTCTCCAGCGCATGGGCGCCGTCGTCCGGCGCGATCGCCATCGCGGCGTCTTCCGCCAGCACCTGGCCGCGGCCGATCTCGGCCCACGCACCCCACGCGATCGAGTGCGCGGGCAGACCGCGGGCCCGGCGCCAGCGCGTGAAGCCGTCGAGCCAGCTGTTGGCCGCGGCGTAGGCGCCCTGTCCGGGCGAGCCGACCAGCGCGGCCGCCGACGAGAAGGAACAGAACCAGTCCAGTGGCTGGTCGAGCGTCGCCTCGTGCAGATGCCAGGCGCCAAGCACCTTCGGCGCCCACACCCGCTCGATCAGGTCGTCGGTGATGTTGCCGAGCGTGGC
>NZ_JAUMSQ010000392.1:0-1989 GCF_030519285.1 Mycolicibacterium arseniciresistens | reverse complement strand
AAGGAACAGAACCAGTCCAGTGGCTGGTCGAGCGTCGCCTCGTGCAGATGCCAGGCGCCAAGCACCTTCGGCGCCCACACCCGCTCGATCAGGTCGTCGGTGATGTTGCCGAGCGTGGCGTCCTGCAGCACCGCCGCGGCGTGCAGCACGCCGCGCACCGGAAGCCCCGTCGCGGTGGCGGCCGCGACGGCCCGCTCCGCAGTGTCGGGGCTGCCGATGTCTCCGAAGCAGACCTCGATCTCGGTGCCGCTGCGCCGGATTCGTTCGATGACTGCCGACGCCGCGGCGCCGGGCGCGGACCGTCCGTTGAGCACGATCCGGCCGCACCCGTGCGCCGCCATCCGTTCGGCGAGGAACAGCCCGAGGCCGCCCATGCCGCCGCTGATGACGTAGGAGCCGTCGGCGCGGAAGGTGGCGACCTCTTCGGGCGGCGTCACCGCCCGGCTGTGGCCGTCCTGCGGGATGTCGAGCACGAGCTTGCCGGTGTGCTCGGCCGAGCCCATCGCCCGGATCGCCGACGCCGCGTCGGTCAGCGGGTAGTGGGTGGTCTCCGGTGGCGGCAGCACGCCGTCGGCGATCTGACCGAACACCGTCTCGAGCACCCGCCGCACGGTGTCCGGACTGGTCAACGTCAGCAGCGCCAGGTCGACGGCGAAGAAGGCTAGGTTCCGCCGGAACGCGTACAGCCCCCACTTGGTGTCGCCGTAGATGTCCCGCTTGCCGATCTCGACGAACCGGCCGCCGAACGACAGCAGTTCCAGGCCCGCCCGGGCGGCGGCGCCGGGCAGCGAGTTGAGCACGATGTCGACGCCGTAGCCGTCGGTGTCGCGCCTGATCAGTTCGGCGAACTCGACGGTCCTCGAGTCGTAGACGTGCCGTATCCCCACGCTGCGCAGCAGTTCACGCTTGGCGGGGCTGCCCGCGGTGGCGTAGATGTCGGCGCCGGCGGCACGGGCGATGGCGATGGCCGCCTGGCCCACCCCGCCCGTCGCCGAGTGGATCAGCACCTTGTCGCCGGACGAGATCCTCGCCAGGTCGTGCAGGCTGTACCACGCCGTGGCGTGGGCGCTGGGCACGGCGGCCGCGCGGCGTTCCGGCACACCGGCGGGCAGGGTGACCGCCAGGTTCGCGTCGCACGTGACGAACGTGCTCCAGGCCCCGCCGGCCGCGACGCCGGCGACGCGGTCGCCCGGACGGTGGTCGGTGACACCGAGTCCCACCCGGGTGACCACTCCGGCGAAGTCGGCGCCGAGTTGCGGCAGCCGGCCCTCGAACGAGGGGTACCGCCCGTATGCGACCAGGACGTCGGCGAAGTTGAGGTTCGACTCGGTCACCGCCACCTCGATCTGGCCGGGGCCGGGTGGGCGCCGGTCGAAGGCGACGAGCTCGAGTGACTGCAGGTCGCCGGGTTTGCGGATCTGTACCCGGACGCCGTCGCTGTCGTACTTGACCGTGCGGGTGTACCGGTCCTCGGGACCCAGCGGGCCCGGGCTCAGGCGCGCAACATGCCAGGCGCCTGCCCGCCACGCGGTCTCGTCCTCGTCGGAATCCGACAGCAGCTGGGCGGCCACCAGGGACAGCTCGGTGGTGGCGTCCACGTCGACCTGGGTGGCGCGCAACGCGGGTTGTTCGATCGCGAGCACCCGCATCAGGCCGCGCAGCCCGGCGTGGGTGAGGGTGGCGATGTCTCCGGTGTCGACCGTCTGGGCGTTCTCCGTCAGCACGTACAGCCGGGGCACGTCGCCCGGCACGTCGGCGATCTCGCGCGCGATGTGCACCACCTGCGACACCGAATCTGCGGACCGGTCCGACTGCGGATCGGCAGCGGATCCGGACGTCACCAGGACCACCGCCGAATGTGGTTGCGCCATCAGCCCTTCACGCAGCCAACCGCCGGCTTCGTGGGGTGCGACGGCCGGGAGCGCGGTGGTGCGGACGTCGGCGCCGCGGGCCAGCAACGCCTCGGCGAGCGCTGCGGTGCGCGCGTCG
>NZ_JAUMSQ010000391.1:0-6243 GCF_030519285.1 Mycolicibacterium arseniciresistens | reverse complement strand
GTCGCCGCTGTCCGGCCGCGCCGGGGGCGCCGCCGACGTCCGCGCCCTGGTAGGTCTGCTGGACAACGGCATCCAGGCCGCGCCGGAACTGGCCGGGCTGTCCGGCCGGTTCTGGTTCGGCCTCGATGACGGCCGCGGCGACGTCTCCGGACTGGCCGCCGACGTCGGCGTGCACATGCTCGACGGCGAGACCGCCGCGCTGGTGCTGGCCGGCCGCGACACCGGAGTGCGGCTGGCCTCCGCCGACGTGGTCGCCACGCTCGTCACGATTGCCGAGCGGTTCGCCGCCTCCCGCGGAACATGCTGGCGCGTCGCTGAACTCGCCGACATCGAGCCCCTGCTCGACGGGTTCGACCGGCAGGCCCCGGCGGGCCGGACATGGCCGCCGTCGGCCCGGCCGCCCGTCGGGTGGCTGCCCCAGGGCGACGGCCGCGTCACCCTGGGCGCCGCGGTCCCCCTCGGCGTGCTGCAGGCCCGGGTCGCCGAATTCCTGGCCGCAATCGAGGCGCCGATGGTGATCACGCCGTGGCGTTCGGTGCTGGTGCACGACCTGGACGAGGGCGTCGCCGACGTCGCGCTGCGGGTGCTGGCGCCGATGGGCCTGATCTTCGACGCGAACTCGCCGTGGCTGGACGTCAGCGCGTGCACCGGGAGCCCGGGGTGTGAACGCTCCGCGGCCGACGTGCGTGCCGACGCCGCCGCCGCCGTCCACACCCCCGCCGAGGGCCACCGCCACTTCGTCGGCTGCGATCGCGCCTGCGGCAGCCCCGCCACTGGTGACGTGCTCGTGGCGACCGACTCCGGCTACCGGCGGCGGGTGTCGCGCACCGTAGGGTGAGCGCGTGCTCGACTACATCCGCGACGCCGCGGAGATCTATCGGCAGTCGTTCGCGACCATCCGCGCCGAGGCGGATCTGACCCGTTTCCCCGCCGACGTCGCGCGGGTGGTGGTGCGGTTGATCCACACCTGCGGTCAGGTCGACGTGGCCGAGCACGTGGCCTTCACCGCCGACGTCGTCGCCCGCACCCACGCCGCGCTCGCCGCGGGCGCCCCCGTGCTCTGCGACTCCTCGATGGTCGCCGCGGGAATCACCCGGTCCCGGCTGCCCGCCGACAACGAGGTGGTGTCGCTGGTCGCCGACCCGAGGGCGGCCGCACACGCCGAGCGCACCGGAAACACCCGGTCTGCGGCCGCGGTGGAACTGTGGGCCGACCGGCTCGGCGGCGCCGTGCTCGCCATCGGCAACGCGCCGACCGCGCTGTTCCGGCTGCTCGAGCTGATCGACGCCGGCGCGCCGGTTCCGGCCGCGGTGCTCGGTGGGCCGGTCGGGTTCGTCGGCTCCGCGCAGTCCAAGCAGGAACTCGTCGACAACCCGCGCGGCATCGCCTATCTGATGGTGACCGGGCGGCGCGGCGGCAGCGCGATGGCGGCCGCCGCCGTGAACGCGATCGCGAGTGAGCACGAATGAGGGGCACGCTCTGGGGTGTCGGCCTTGGACCCGGCGATCCCGAACTCGTCACCGTCAAGGCGGCCCGGGTGATCGGGCAGGCCGACGTGATCGCCTACCACAGCGCCCGGCACGGCCGCAGCATCGCCCGCGGCATCGCCGAACCCTATCTGCGCGACGGACAGATCGAGGAGCACCTCGTCTACCCCGTCACGACCGAGACCACCGACCACCCCGGCGGCTATGCCGGCGCCATCGAGGACTTCTACCGCGAGGCCGCCGAGCGGATCGCCGCCCACCTGGACGCGGGCCGCGACGTGGCGCTGCTGGCCGAGGGCGACCCGCTGTTCTACAGCTCCTACATGCACATGCACACCCGGCTCACCGAGCGCTTCGACGCGGTGATCGTGCCCGGGGTGACGTCGGTGAGCGCCGCGTCCGCGGCCACCGGCATCCCGCTCGTCCAGGGCGACGAGGTGCTGACCATCCTGCCCGGCACGTTGCCCGCCGACGAGTTGCGCCGCCGCCTCGCCGACACCGACGCCGCCGTGATCCTCAAGCTCGGACGATCCTATCCGGTTGTGCGAGAGGCACTTTCGGCGGCAGATCGGCTCGACGGCGCCTTCTACGTGGAGCGGGCGAGCACGCCGGCGCAGCGGGTGCTGCCCGCGGGTGAGGCGGACGCCGACGCCGTGCCCTACTTCTCGATCGCAATGCTGCCCGGTGGTCACCGCCGCCCGCCGCTGCCCGCCGGCGTCGCCGTGGTGGGCCTGGGACCCGGTGACCCGGACTGGCTGACGCCGCAGAGCCGCCGGGAACTGGCCGCGGCCACCGACCTGATCGGCTACGCCCCCTACCTGGACCGGGTCCGCCCGCGCGCCGACCAGCGCAGGCACCCCAGCGACAACACCGACGAACCCGCCCGCGCCCGCCTGGCGTGCGAACTGGCGCAGCAGGGCCGCGCCGTCGCCGTGGTGTCCTCAGGCGACCCGGGGGTGTTCGCGATGGCCACCGCGGTGGTGGAGGAAGCCAAGCAGTGGCCCGGTGTCGAGGTGCGGGTGATCCCGGCGATGACGGCGGCGCAGGCCGTCGCCAGCCGGGTCGGCGCTCCGCTGGGCCACGACTACGCGGTGGTGTCGCTGTCCGACCGGCTCAAGCCGTGGGACGTGATCGAGAAGCGCCTGGCCGCCGCGGCCGCCGCCGATCTGGTGCTCGCCATCTACAACCCGGCGTCGAAGTCGCGGACCTGGCAGGTCGGCGCGGCGCGCGATCTGCTGCTGCGCCACCGCGACGCCGACACCCCGGTGGTGATCGGGCGCGACGTCGCCGGACCCGAGGAACGGATCACGGTGGTACGACTGGCCGATCTGGACCCCGCCGACGTGGACATGCGCTGCCTGCTGATCGTGGGGTCCTCCCAGACCCAGTGGTACCGCGACGATTCCCACGGTGACGACTCCGGTGACCGGGTTTTCACACCACGGCGCTATCCGACCTGATAGGTACTCTGCATGACTTCGACCGTCTCGATCCCCGCGCGGCCCACCGACATCACTCCGCAGTGGCTGACCTCTGTGCTGGGCGCCGACGTCCGCGAGGTGGACGTCGCGCCGATCGGGACCGGCCAGACCGGCGCCACCTACCGGCTGTCGGTCGGCTACGGCGACACCGACGTGCGCCTGCCCGCCACCTTCGCGGTGAAACTGCCCGCCCAGGACGAGGCGGTGCGCGAGCGCGTCACCCTCGGCTACCTGTCCGAGCACGCGTTCTACCAGTCGCTCGCCGACCGCACCACGGTTCCCGTTCCGGACTGCTACCACTGCGAGATCGACCGCGACGGAGCGGATTTCGTGTTGCTGCTGGCCGACATGGCGCCCGCGGTGCAGGGCGACCAGATCGCCGGGTGCAGCGCCGAGGAGGCGCGGCTCGCCGCGGTCGCGATCGCGGGCCTGCACGGGCCCAGCTGGGGTGACGAGGACCTGGCGGCCACCCCCGGCATCGCGATGGTCAAGCCGGACGCGGCCACGGCCCAGGGCATGGGCGACGTCGCCAGGATGGCCGCCGACATGACGATCGAGAAGCTGGGCGACAAGGTGTCGCCGCAGGATCGCGAGACGCTGGTCGAGGCCATGTCGGTGGTGACGCCGTGGCTGCTGACCGAGCCCGACCGGTTCTCCCTGCTGCACGGCGACTACCGGCTCGACAACCTGCTCTTCGACCCCGACCGCACCCGCGTGACGGTGGTGGACTGGCAGACCCTCGGCGTCGGACTGCCGGCCCGCGACCTGGCGTACTTCCTGGCCACCAGCCTGCCGTCGGAGCTGCGCCCGCAGGTCGAACGCGACCTGGTCGAGGCCTACCACCGCGAGCTGCTCACCCACGGGGTGGCGGACTACAGCGCCGAGGACTGCTGGCGCGACTACCGGCTCGGCACGCTGCAGGCGCCGCTGATCACCGTGCTGGGCTGCGCGTTCGCCTCCTCCACCGAGCGCGGGGACGACATGATGGCGGTGATGGCGCAGCGCGGCTGCCAGGCGATCCGCGACCTCGGGGCCCTCGAGCTCATCGAGAGCTGATCCAGCCCACCGCCTCGTCGACGGTGTGCACCGTGTCGACCCCTGCGGGCAGCGGCGGGCGGTCGACCATCACCACCGGCAGCTCCAGGGTGGCCGCCGCGTCGAGCTTCGCCCGCGTCATGTCGCCGCCGCTGTTCTTGGTGACCACGGCGTCGATGCGACGGTCCCGCATGAGCTGCAGTTCCTCGTCGTAGCGGTAGGGCCCGCGGGACAGCAGCAGCTCGTGCCGCCGTGGCAGCACCGCGGCGTCGGGGGCGGTGACGGCGCGGATCAGGAACCAGGCGTCGACGTCGGCGAAGGCCGCGATGCCGGAACGGCCGGTGGTCAGGAACACTCGTGAGAATCGTTGACGTGCAACCGTTTCAGCGGCCTCTCGGTCCGAATCGACGACGATCGCGGCGCCGTGCGGCCACGCCGGGCGGGCCAGCACCAGGTGCGGCACCCCGGCTTGCGCGCAGGCTTTCGCCGCGTTGGCGGTGATGGTGGCGGCGAACGGGTGCGTCGCGTCGACCACGGCGTCGACGCCGGCCTCCGCCAACCAGTGGCGCAGTCCCTCGACGCCTCCGAATCCGCCGACGCGCACCTCACCGACCGGCAGCGCCGGATCGGGCACCCGGCCGGCCAGCGAACTGATCACGTGCACAGCGGGATGCAGCCGGGCGGCGAGCGCGCGGGCCTCGCCCGTGCCGCCGAGCAGCAGCACCCGCAGCCGGGTGGTCACCGGCTCACCTCAATGCCGCCCGCGCCGCGTCCGGCCGCTCGAGTACAGGTAGCTGTCGGTGAATCCCTCGGCGGCGAGGACCTCGCCGACGACGATCACGGCGGTGCGGGTGATGCCGGCCGCGTGCGTCCGCTCCGCGAGTTCCGCCAACGCGCACCGGACCACCACCTCCTGCGGCCAGCTCGCGAATGCCACCACGGCGCAGGGGGTTTCGGGCCGGTATCCACCGGCGAGCAACTCCGGCACGATCCCGTCGATCTGGGCGGCCGCCAGGTGCAGCACCAGCGTCGCGCCGGGGGCCGACAGGGTGCGCAGGTCCTCCCCCGCAGGCATCGCCGTCGACAGCGTCGCCACCCGGCTCAGCGTGACCGTCTGGGCGACCCCGGGCACGGTCAGCTCGCGGCCGAGCGCGGCCGCGGCGGCGGCGAACGCCGGCACGCCGGGGACGATCTCGTAGTCCACCCCGAGGTCGTCGAGGCGGCGGCACTGCTCGGCCAGTGCGCTGTAGATCGACGGGTCACCCGAGTGCAGTCGCGCCACGTCCAGTCCCGCGGCGTGCGCCTCGGCCAGTTCGCCGACGATCTGCTCGAGCGTCAGCGGCCCGGTGTCGACGATCTTCGCGTCCGGCGGGCAGGAGGCCAGCAGGTCGTCGGGCATGATCGAGCCGGCATAGAGGCATACCGGGCACCGTTGCAGCAGTCGCTGCCCGCGCACGGTGATCAGGTCGGCGGCGCCCGGGCCGGCACCGATGAAGTAGACGGTCACGGTGTCACCACCGACCACTGGGTGACCGGCATCGCCGGCCGCCACCCGGTGAACCCGCCCAGCGGCTCGCCCCGGTAGTGCTGGAACCGGCGCAACTCACCGCCGAGCCGTGAATACCACTGCAGTACAAGCGCTTCAGACTCCGCGGTGACGGTGTTGACTACCAGCCGCCCACCGGCGGGCAGGCGCTCGACGCAGGCGTCCAGAAGTCCCGGTGCGGTGACGCCGCCACCGACGAAGATCGCCGCGGGTGTCGGCACGCCTGCCACGCCCGCACTGCTGAGTTCGGCGGCGCCGAACGCCTGGGGGGCGGCGCCGCGCACGTCCACGCGAACCCCGAACGCCTCGGCGTTCGCCACGATGCGGGCGCGACGTCGCTCGTCGGACTCGAAGGCGACCGCCGAACACCCCGGGCCGCTGCGGCACCACTCGACGGCGATGCTGCCCGCACCGGCGCCCACGTCCCACAGCAGTTCCCCGGGACGGGGGGCGAGGCCAGCGAGGGTGACGGCGCGGATGCCGTGCTTGGTGATCTGCCCGTCGTGGTCGAACGCGTCGTCGCCCGGCCACGCCACCCGCTCGTCGGGCAGGTATCGCACCGCCACGACGTTGAGGTCGTCGACGTCGGCGGGCGCCCGGCCGGCCCACTGCGCGGCGGTGCCGTTGCGGCGCCGTTCGTCGGGGCCGCCGACTTGCTCGAGCACGGTGAGCTCGGAGTCGCCCCGGCCGTGCG
>NZ_JAUMSQ010000390.1:0-6324 GCF_030519285.1 Mycolicibacterium arseniciresistens | reverse complement strand
TCGATCGTCGCCCGCGACGCGCTGCTGGCCCGCGACGCCGGCGCGCGCGTGCACATCTGTCACGCATCCACCGCGGGCACCGTCGAACTCGTCCGGTGGGCCAAGGAACAGGGCATCGCGATCACCGCCGAGGTGACCCCGCACCACCTGCTGCTCGACGACAGCCGGTTGGCCGACTACGACGGGCGCAACCGGGTGAACCCGCCGCTGCGGGAGGCCGGCGACGCCGAGGCGCTGCGGCAGGCGCTGGCCGACGGTGTCATCGACTGCGTCGCCACCGACCACGCCCCGCACGCCGAGCACGAGAAGATGTGCGAGTTCGCCCACGCCCGCCCCGGCATGCTCGGCCTGCAGACCGCTTTGTCGGTGGTGGTCGAGACGATGGTGCGGTCGGGCCTGCTGACCTGGCGCGACGTGGCCAGGGTGATGAGCGAGAACCCCGCGCGCATCGTCGGGCTGCCCGATCAGGGCCGTCCGCTGGAGGTCGGTGAGCCGGCCAACCTGACCGTCGTCGACCCCGACACCACCTGGACCGTGGCGGGCTCCGACCTCGCCAGCCGTTCGGACAACACGCCTTTCGAGCAGATGACGCTGCCCGCGGTCGTCACGCTCACGATGCTGCGCGGCAGGATCACCGCCCGCGACGGGAAGAGCGCAGTCTCATGAACACCCCGACGCTGATCGCCTCGCTGATCATGGCCGCACTGGTGGTGCTGCTGATCGCGTTCTTCATCCGGCAGATGCTGCGCGGCTGGGTGCACCGCGCGCAGCGGCAGGCCGAGCTGATCGGCCAGCTGCCCGCACTGCCCGACACCGTGGGCTCCGCGACCGTCACCGCCACCCCTGGCCTGTACGTCGGCACCACACTGTCGCCGAGCTGGCAGGACCGCGTCGCCGCCGCCGATCTCGGGTTCCGGGCCAAGGCCGTCCTCACCCGCTACCCGGAAGGGATCATGGTGCAGCGCACCGGCGCCGGGCCGATCTGGATCCCCGAGGACACGATCGTGGCCATCCGCACCGAAATGGGTATCGCCGGCAAGGTGATCCCACACCGCGGGGCCGACCGTGGCGACGGCGTGCTGGCGATCCGATGGCGGCTGCCGTCCGGTGTGGAGATCGACACCGGGTTCCGGGCCGACGACCGGCACCGCTACGCCGAATGGGTTCAGACGCCCCCGACCGACAGCGTCGGCGACAACGTGGAAGGCAAGACAGCGTGACATCTGTTGCTCTACTGGTGCTCGAGGACGGGCGGACGTTCACCGGGACGGAGTTCGGCGCCGTCGGCCAGACGCTGGGCGAGGCGGTGTTCTCCACCGGCATGTCGGGCTACCAGGAGACGCTCACCGACCCGAGCTACCACGGTCAGATCGTGGTGGCCACCGCGCCGCAGATCGGCAACACCGGCTGGAACCACGAGGACGCCGAGAGTCGCGACGACAAGATCTGGGTGGCCGGCTACGCGGTGCGCGATCCCTCGCCGCGCCCGTCGAACTGGCGAGCCACCGGCACTCTGGACGCCGAACTGGTGCAGCAGGGCATCGTCGGGATCGCCGGCATCGACACCCGGGCACTGGTGCGGCACCTGCGCAGCCGCGGGTCGATGAAGGCGGGCATCTTCTCCGGTGACGCCCTGGCCGGCGCAGACGAACTACGGGAGCGGGTACGCAACCAGCCTGCGATGCTCGGCGCCGATCTCGCCGGTCAGGTCAGCACCGATGTCCCCTACGTGGTGGAGCCCGAGGGCGGCCACCGGCTCACCGTCGCCGCCATCGACCTCGGCATCAAGACCAATACGCCGCGCAACTTCGCCCGCCGCGGCATCCGCAGCCACGTGCTGCCGTCGGATGCCACGTTCGCCCAGATAGCCGACCTGAAACCGGACGGGGTGTTCCTGTCCAACGGCCCCGGCGACCCGGCCACCGCCGATCACATCGTCGGTGTCACCCGCGAGGTGCTCGGCGCCGGGATCCCGCTCTTCGGCATCTGTTTCGGCAACCAGATCCTCGGCCGCGCGCTGGGCCGGTCGACGTACAAGATGGTGTTCGGCCACCGCGGCATCAACATCCCCGTGATCGACCACCAGACCGGCAGCGTCGCGATCACCGCGCAGAACCACGGCTTCGCACTCGAAGGTGAGGCGGGGGAGGAGTTCGACACCCCGTTCGGGCGCGCCGTCGTCAGCCACACCTGCGCCAACGACGGCACCGTCGAGGGTGTCAAACTGGTTGACGGCCGCGCATTCTCGGTGCAGTACCACCCCGAGGCGGCGGCCGGTCCGCACGACGCCAACTACCTGTTCGACCAATTCGTCGACCTGATGGCGGAGGAGAAGTAGATGCCGCGCCGCGAAGACCTCAACCACATCCTGGTGATCGGCTCCGGCCCGATCCTGATCGGCCAGGCCGCCGAGTTCGACTACTCCGGCACCCAGGCCTGCCGCGTGCTGCGCGACGAAGGCCTGCAGGTCAGCCTGATCAACTCCAACCCGGCGACGATCATGACCGACCCGGAGTACGCCGACCACACCTACGTCGAACCGATCACGCCGGCGTTCGTGGAACGGGTGATCGCCGCACAGGCCGAGCGCGGCAACAAGATCGACGCGCTGTTGGCCACCCTCGGCGGGCAGACCGCGCTCAATACCGCGGTGTCGCTCTACGAGAACGGCGCACTCGAGCGATACGGCATCGAGATGATCGGCGCCGACTTCGAGGCGATCCAGCGCGGTGAGGACCGGCAGAAGTTCAAGGACATCGTCGCCAAGGTGGGCGGCGAATCGGCGCGCAGCCGGGTCTGTTTCACCATGGACGAGGTCCGTGAGACCGTCGAGGACCTCGGACTGCCGGTTGTCGTCCGCCCGTCGTTCACCATGGGTGGGCTGGGGTCGGGCATGGCCTACTCCGCCGAGGACGTCGAACGGATGGCCGGCCATGGCCTGGCCTCATCACCGTCGGCCAATGTGCTGATCGAGGAATCCATCTACGGGTGGAAGGAATACGAGCTCGAGCTGATGCGCGACCATCGCGACAACGTGGTGGTGGTGTGCTCGATCGAGAACTTCGATCCGATGGGCGTGCACACCGGCGATTCGGTGACCGTGGCGCCGGCGATGACGCTCACCGACCGCGAGTACCAGACCATGCGCGACCTGGGGATCGACATCCTGCGCGAGGTCGGCGTCGACACCGGCGGCTGCAACATCCAGTTCGCGGTGAACCCGGCCGACGGCAGGCTGATCGTCATCGAGATGAACCCGCGGGTGTCGCGCTCGAGTGCGCTGGCGTCCAAGGCGACCGGCTTCCCGATTGCGAAGATCGCCGCGAAGCTGGCCATCGGCTACACCCTCGACGAGATCATCAACGACATCACCAAGGAGACGCCGGCCTGCTTCGAGCCGACGCTCGACTACGTGGTGGTCAAGGCGCCGCGCTTCGCGTTCGAGAAGTTCCCCGGCGCCGACGCCACCCTGACCACCACCATGAAGTCGGTCGGCGAGGCGATGTCGCTGGGCCGCAACTTCATCGAGGCGCTCGGCAAGGTGATGCGCTCACTGGAGACCAAGCGGGCGGGCTTCTGGACCACGCCGGATCCCGACCTCACGGTCGACGAGGTGCTCACCGGGCTGCGCACCCCGACCGACGGCCGGGTCTACGACATCGAGCTGGCGCTGCGCCTCGGTGCGACGGTCGAGCAGGTGGCCGAGGCCTCCGGCGTCGACCCGTGGTTCGTCGACCAGATCTCTCGCCTGGTGGCGCTGCGCGCCGAGATCCTCGAGGCGCCGGTGCTCGACGGGTCGCTGCTGCGCCGGGCCAAGCACAGCGGCCTGTCCGACGGCCAGATCGCGGCGCTGCGACCGGAACTGGCAGGCGAGATGGGTGTGCGGGCGCTGCGCCAGCGGCTCGGCATCCATCCGGTGTTCAAGACGGTCGACACCTGCGCCGCCGAGTTCGAGGCCAAGACGCCGTACCACTACAGCAGCTACGAGCTCGATCCGGCGGCCGAGACCGAGGTCGCGCCGCAGGCGGAGAAACCCAAGGTGCTCATCCTGGGCTCCGGGCCCAACCGCATCGGTCAGGGCATCGAGTTTGACTACTCCTGCGTGCACGCCGCCACCACGCTGAGCGCGGCCGGGTTCGAGACCGTGATGGTCAACTGCAACCCCGAGACGGTGTCCACCGACTACGACACCGCCGACCGGCTGTACTTCGAGCCGCTGACCTTCGAGGACGTGCTCGAGGTCTACTACGCGGAATCGGCTTCGGGGGCAGGCGGACCCGGTGTCACCGGCGTGATCGTGCAGCTCGGCGGGCAGACCCCGCTCGGGCTGGCCGAACGGCTGGAGAAGGCCGGGGTGCCGATCGTCGGCACCAGCCCCAAGGCCATCGACCTCGCCGAGGACCGCGGGGCGTTCGGGGAGCTGCTGAACTCCGCGGGGCTGCCCGCGCCGAGGTTCGGCATGGCGACCAGCTTCGATCAGGCTCGCCGCATCGCCGCCGACATCGGTTACCCGGTGCTGGTGCGGCCGTCCTACGTGCTCGGCGGGCGCGGCATGGAGATCGTCTACGACGACGAGACCCTGCACGGCTACATCACCCGGGCGACCGAACTGTCGCCCGAGCACCCGGTGCTGGTGGACCGGTTCCTCGAGGACGCCATCGAGATCGACGTCGACGCACTCTGCGACGGCACCGAGGTGTACATCGGCGGGATCATGGAGCACATCGAGGAGGCCGGCATCCACTCCGGCGACTCGGCGTGCGCGCTGCCGCCGGTGACGTTGGGCCGCAGCGACATCGAGTCGGTGCGCCGGGCGACCGAGGCGATCGCGCACGGCATCGGCGTGGTCGGTCTGCTCAACGTGCAGTACGCGCTCAAGGACGACGTGCTCTACGTGCTCGAGGCGAATCCGCGTGCCAGCCGCACCGTCCCGTTCGTGTCCAAGGCGACGTCGGTGCCGCTGGCCAAGGCGTGTGCGCGGATCATGCTCGGCACCACCATCGCCCAGCTGCGCGAGGAGGGACTGCTGGCCGCGACCGGTGACGGCGCCACCACGCCGCGCAACGCCCCGGTGGCGGTCAAGGAGGCGGTGCTGCCGTTCCACCGGTTCCGGCGCGCCGACGGCGCCCAGGTGGATTCGCTGCTCGGCCCGGAGATGAAGTCGACCGGCGAGGTGATGGGGATCGACCACGACTTCGGCAGCGCCTTCGCCAAGAGTCAGACCGCCGCGTACGGGTCACTGCCCAAGGAGGGCACGATCTTCGTCTCGGTGGCCAACCGCGACAAGCGTTCGCTGGTGTTCCCGGTCAAGCGGCTCGCCGATCTGGGCTTCCGGGTGCTGGCCACCGAGGGCACCGCGGAGATGCTGCGCCGCAACGGAATTCCGTGCGACGAGGTGCGCAAGCACTACGAGAGTCCGAGTGGCGCCGACGACAAGCGGCTCTCGGCGGTGGACGCCATCCGCGCCGGTGAGGTGGACATGGTGATCAACACCCCGTACGGCAACTCCGGGCCGCGCATCGACGGATACGAGATCCGGTCGGCGGCGGTGTCCATGAACATCCCGTGCGTGACGACGGTGCAGGGCGCGTCGGCGGCGGTGCAGGGCATCGAGGCCGGTATCCGCGGCGACATCGGGGTGATGAGTCTTCAGGAACTGCACAGCGAGCTGGAATCACGCTGACCGTGCCGGGGTTCGGTCGTCGGCTCGCCGAGGCGGTGGCGCGTAGCGGACCGCTGTGCCCGGGCATCGATCCGCATCCCGCGCTGCTGCGGGACTGGGGGCTGTCCACGGGGGTGGACGGGCTGCGGACGTTCTGCCAGACCTGCGTGGCGGCGTTCGGCGACTTCGCCATCGTCAAGCCGCAGGTCGCGTTCTTCGAGCCGTACGGCGCCGCCGGCTTCGCCGTGCTCGAGGAGACCATCGCCGAGTTGCGGGCGGCCGGCGTGCTGGTGCTGGCCGACGCCAAACGGGGCGACATCGGGTCCACCATGGCGGCCTACGCCGAGGCCTGGGCCGGCGACTCGCCGCTGGCCGCCGACGCCGTCACCGCGTCGCCGTATCTCGGATTCGGCGCGCTGCAACCGCTGCTGGACACGGCGGCCGCCCACGGCAGGGGAGTCTTCGTGCTGGCCGCGACGTCGAATCCGGAAGGTGCGTCGGTGCAGCGTGCCCTGGTCGACGGGCCGACCGGCGGGCGCACGGTCGCGCAATCGGTCGTCGACGCCGCCGCAGCGGTCAACCGCGCCACCGCTCCCGAGCCCGGATCGGTCGGCGTCGTGGTCGGCGCCACCCTGGCCGAACCGCCGGACGTGAGCGCCCTG
>NZ_JAUMSQ010000039.1:0-45786 GCF_030519285.1 Mycolicibacterium arseniciresistens | reverse complement strand
CGAATCCGCCAGCCGGGGCGCCGATATTGAACCAACCACTCCAACTCATCTGATTTATGCTCCATTCTGGTTTCTTTGGGTTGGCCAACGTGCCATGGTCTGCCTCGTCGAAGCCGTCTCTCGACCGTTCCCGCCGCACGCTGCCACTTCACGACCGGTAACAGCCACCGGATGCCTGCCCGGCCGCCGGTTGGGATCAGCAATCAGCTTTCGCATGTTTCGAACGTTAGGAACTCGTCCGACCAATGGCACGAGTAGCGGGCTACTCGATATCGCAGGGCTCTGCGTACTGGCGCCCGCTGGCGCCAGAATCCAATTCGTCTGGTCGTCAGTCCTGTCAGACGAATCGATGATGTGCACGGCACCCATCGGATGCCAGGTGGCCCAGCTTCTATCGGCGGCGTGGGCGTGGGCCCTCAGTCTTGGTGGTAACCCGCCATGTTGATCCGCCGACTTCCTCGCGATGCGCAGCCGCGAATCGGATGAAAGTGACAGGGGATGAGGCGCTGGGTGCTGGGATTGCCACCAGCGGGACGGCGGTCACGCCCATACATGCGTGGATATGACGCGGTCGGCACGCGTCGACCTGGTCGGACTCGGCGGATGCAGCGACCGCATCAGGTTGTGGTCCTCGTACTCGACGGGCGCTCCCGCTGGACGTCGAAGTGGCCAAGTGAAGACAGGGCTACAGGCCGGCCTCGGTCTCCGCGCAACGTTGCCGTATTGGCTGAGTTTCGGCAGTGTGGGGGGATGAGCGAAAACGCGAAGGTCACCGTTGAACGAACCATCGATGCGTCCGCGGCCGCGGTCTTCGACGTCATCTCCAATCCCGACCGCCACCCGGCACTCGACGGCTCGGGCTTCGTCCGCAGTGTTCATCACGCTGACCGGATACAGGCAGTGGGCGAGGTGTTCACGATGAACATGCAGGGCGACCACATGGGCGGGGAGTACAAGACCGACAACCACGTGTCCGGTTATGCGAAGGACAAGCTGCTCGCCTGGAAGACGGCACCCCAGGGCACCGAGCCTCCAGGATGGGAGTGGCTGTGGGAGTTCGAGTCTCAGGGACCGAATCAGACGTTGGTACGCCACACCTATGACTGGTCGAAGGTCACGGACAAGAAGCTTCTCGAGAAGGTGACGTTCCCGCTGGTCACCAAGGAACAACTGGACGACACACTGTCCCGGCTCGCCGCCGAGACCTCATCCTGACTCGGCGTCTCGTCAGGGGAGTGAATCCGAAGTGTCTCAACCGTTGTCGCGCCAGGTGAGCACCTCCTTGAGAGACGTGAGGTCGTAACCGTCTTTGGCGGTGAGTTCGGTCTGGAACAACGTGACTCCCGCCTCGCGGAAGGCATCGGCGCTGCCGGCGTTCTCCCAGAGCGTCGAACGTTCGATGTCGGCGCCGCTGCGGCCGAACGTCGCTGCCAGCTCGTCGACGCGGTCGCTGGACCTGCGGAAGGCGTCGAGGTCGGTGAACGCGTGCCAGATGTCGGCGTGCCGGGCGACGGCGGGCAGCGAGCGCTTGGGCCCGGTCCCGCCGATGAGGATCGGTAGCTTGCGCACGGGCGGCGGAATCAGTGCGGCGAGCCGGTTCTCGATGCGGATCAGGCTTTCGTCGAACAAGTCGAAGCGAGAGCCGAAGGTGCCGAAGTCGTAACCGTAGGTGGTGTAATCCTTTTCGTACCAGCCCGCGCCCAAGCCGAGAATGAGCCGGCCGCCGCTGATGTGGTCGACGGTGCGCGCCATGTCAGCGAGCAGATCCGCGTTGCGGTAGCCGACGCCGGTGACGAGGAGCCCGATCTCGGCGTGTGAGGTGATCTCGCCCCACGACGCGAGCGCGGTCCAGCCCTCGAAGTTGGCGACGTCGGGCTGCTCTGCTGTCAGAACGGGCTTGCCGTCAACGATGCCCTCCATTGCCGGGTAGTGGAAGTGGTCGTAGCCGAAGATCACGTCGGCGCCGAGGTCGTCGGCGGCCAGGACGGCGTCGCGCCATGTGCGGTAGTCGGGCGTGCCGCCCGGCTGGATCTGCACGGCGACGCGGACGGGACGGGTCATGGATGCTCCTGAGTCGGGGGAGAGGCGACTCTTGAGCCAAGTTCAGCGGGTCCGGGTTTATTCCGGATCGGCGCGTCGACGCCGACGCTCATTCCAGGATTGCCCGCGCTGCGCGTTCCGCGATCAGCATGACCGGCGCATTGGTGTTGCCCGAAGTGATGGTGGGCATCGCCGACGCATCAACCACTCGAAGGCCGGCGACACGGTACACGCGGCAATCGGTGTCGAGCACCGTGGCGGCCGAACGTGGCCGCCCGTGTGGATCGAACGCCCCCATCGCGCAGGTGCCCACCGGATGAAAGATGGTCGTCCCCAGCTCACGGGCCGCTTGCTCCAGGTCTTCGTCGCTCTCTCGTTGGGGGCCAGGAAGCACTTCTTCCGGGCGGTAGCGGGCCAGAGATTGCGCCGCCATGATTTGCCGGGTCATCCGGAGGCCGAGTACGGCAATCCGACGATCGGCGTCGGTCGACAGGTAGTTACAGGAGATGCGCGGGGACGTCAGCGGATCTGCGCCGGCTATCCGCACATGTCCTCGAGAGGTGGGGCGCAGGTTGCACACCGACGGAGTGATCGCCCCGAAGGGATGCAGGGGTTCGCCGAACTTGGCCAACGACAACGGCTGCACATGCCACTCCAGATCGGGACTGGCCAGTGCGGGATCGCTCTTGGCGAAGGCTCCCAACGTGGAGGGCGGCATGGTCAGGGGTCCTGAGCGCAGCAACAGGTACTGAATTCCCATGCCCGCCCGGGTGACCCAATTCCGATAGAGCGTGTTGACAGTCCGGGCGCCCCGCACCCGGTAGACCGTTCGCAGCTGCAGATGGTCCTGGAGGTTTTCGCCCACCCCGGGTAGATCAACGGTGACCGGCACCTGGTGTTGGGTGAGCAGCCCGGCCGGTCCTAGCCCCGAGGCCTGCATGAGCTGCGGCGACCCAATCGCTCCGGCGCTCAGGATCACCTCCCGGCGGGCCTGAACGTCGATGATCTGGCCGTCTCTGCGCAGCCGTACACCGGTGACGCGGTGCCGAGCCGTGGTCCACGCGCCGCGCCGCTGACCTTCGTGGACCTGGCCGTCCATCAGCAGGTGCAGGGCCTGGGCGTGGGTGTAGATGGTCAGATTCGGTCGTTGCGCGACGGGGTGCAGGAAGGAATCGGCCATCGACCAGCGGCGGCCGCGCCGTTGGTTGACGTGAAAGTACGCACTGCCGTCGTTGCTTCCGCGATTGAATTCGTCGATCGGATCAATGCCCAGTTCGGCAGCGGCGGCCTGCCAGGCGTCCAGGATCTTCCAGCGCACACGTGGCCGCTCGACAGCGATCTCACCACCGGCGCCGTGCCACTCGTTGGCGCCGCCGAAGTAGTCTTCCAACTCCTTGTAGATCGCCAGGGTCTCGCCACCGGACCCGTCGGTGCCGCCCCACCGCCACCGCTCGTCGCCGGTGGCCTGGGCCCACAGCTCGTAATCGGAGGCCTGGCCGCGCATGTGGATCATCGCGTTGATCGACGAGCTGCCGCCGATCACCCGGCCGCGCGCGTAGTGAATGCTGCGGCCGGCCAGTCCGGGGTCGGGCTCGGTTGTGAAACACCAGTCGGTGCGTGGGTTGGCAATGGTGTACAGGTAGCCCACCGGGACCTTGATCCAGAACCAGTCGTCTTTGCCGCCGGCCTCGATCAAGAGCACACGGTGGTCAGGATTGGCGCTGAGCCGGTTGGCGAGCAGGCAGCCCGCACTGCCTGCTCCCACGATGACGAAGTCGAATTCGGCGGCGGGGCTCGACTCCGGCGCGGTCAGTCTTTTTCCTCGTCGCGGCGGCGCGCGGCCTCAATCACCTCGGGCGAGGCTGGTTTCTGCAACCAGGCCCGTATCCGCAACAAGCCACCGGCGACGGTGCCGACGGCCAGGACCGCAACGAAGATCCAGAGCGCAGTGGACATACAGCCAGTGTCCTCCAGCGCCCAAACTGTTCGGGCCGATATCCGTGACAGGACCCGCAGCGAGATGAGCGTCCATTGCGCCAACGCTATTGATCAGCACCTCGGGCCCAGTTCACTGAAACGGCTCGGGCGTGAAGGTGACGTCGACACCGCCCACCGCCATCGTCACCTGGTCTTCCATCACCATCACCTGCGCCGAGACCCGTCGATCGATGCTCTGAGCCAGTTGCTGCACCGGCCCGTGCGGTATCTGCACCACCGACAGGTTCGACAGCTTCGCCACCTTGGGTCCCACGGTGCGCCACCAGGTGGCCACGCCGGCGGCGAACGGGAACAGCAGCACCTGGTCAGCCTGGCTGGCCGCCTTGCCCAAGGTGCGTTCATCGGGCTGGCCAACGTTGATCCACTCCAGGATCCGGCCCGTGTAGTCCGCAAGCCGCAAGTCCGGTACACCAGGGGTGGACAGGCCCGCCCCGAACGCCAACTCACCGTCGACGTCGCTGAGCCGGTGTGCGCGCAACCCAAACGCCAACAACCGCACCACCATCCGCTCATCGGTCTCACTGGGATGACGGGCTACGGTCAGAGTGTGATCGGCGTAGTAACCGTGATCGACATCGGAGACGCCGAGTTCGATTTTGAACACTGTTGCAGAAAGAGCCACGTCATAGTGTCCACCCTGGTGGTGTTCCCCCAATAGTCAGGCCGGCTTCCGAAAACCCGCCCAACGCCAGGTTGGGCCTCCAAGGCCTACGCGCATCCCGCTACGGCACAGTCGCGTAGATTCTTTGAGAACAGTCCGAGCATTCAACGAAGGCCAACATGTCCGAGGACCAGAACACAGACGTTCCACCGAATCACCTCTCCATCGATCCGCGCAGCGCCTTCTACAACGAAGAGGTCCTTCGCCGCGATGTGGGTATCCGCTTCAATGGCGCCGAGAAAACCAATGTGCACGAGTACAACGTGGCCGAGGGTTGGGTGCGTGTCGAAGTCCCTACCGCGAAGGATCGCCACGGAAATTCGATGGTCGTCAAGATCAGTGGGACGGTTGAACCCTATTTCCGCTCAGCGGAATAGCGGACGCCTGGTCCACCTCGGTGGTACCGACGGCGAAGCCTTGAACTCCCTTCGAATCCCGCGTACGATCTGAAACTGAACACGGTTCATAATTCGATTGATTGAGCACGTTGGTCACAAATGCTGGCCACTCGAACTCCGGGGAGTGCAATGCCATCGGTGCCTGCCGGTCTCGCTCTATCACTAATCGCCAGTCTGTCCTCGGCCATGCTGTGCGCGTCCACGGCTCAGGCGGCACCGGCCGACTTCCCCGACCTCGATTCCTACCCCGCGGTCGATCCCGCGGTTTACGAGGTGTCCGCGCCGCGCGCGAGCGCGTCGGGGTGGGCGTTCAAAACCCCAGGGGGCCTGCGCTGTGCGAACAGCCAAATCCTCGTCCTCGGCGTCTCATGCCAAGGTCCCGCACCGGACGCTCGCCCTGTCGACATCATCGCGGGAGTGACGTTGACGAAGCCGGGCTACGTGATTGACACCGACGGCGAAATCGGTGACGCGCCTGTATCGCTTCTGCCCGTCGGTTCGAAGTTCGCCGCCGGCAATGGCGTGGTGTGCGCAACGCTCGACAACATGACGCTCGCATGTCAGGCCGCCAAGCCGGATTCGTGGCCCGCTGACATTCCCGATCCGCCAGGCCTCCATTACGGAGAGCACGGATTCGTCGTCGGCCCGACCGGCAATCGCACCTACTGACACAACAGCCGCGACGCTATGTCCGCTGGAGGGTCGAAATAGGGGTCGTCGCGAAGAGCACGAGTATGAGCCGTTCGACGTCTTGCGCGGTGTCGATCTCACGGACTCCGACTCCGAGCGAGTCCGTCGAAGTCGAGCTCTAGGATCCGATCGGGGTGTGCGCTGCCGCGTCTCCGCTCGAGACCGAGGTCGACGAACACCTCGTCGTCTTCACTACCGGGTTGCGTCCGCAGCGTCCAGGGGTGTCGGCACTGTTCTCCACGCCAGCGACGACACGGGCCACTGTGTCGATGATGACCAATGCGGCGTCGTGATATTCGGGCAGACCGTTCCGTCCCCACATCTGAACGATTTTGCTCAGTGACGGGGGAGAGCGGTGGCACCACGGGTTTGTCCACGCTGTCGCGTTTCGCGGCTCGCTGTTCCTTTAGGTGACATGTCTCGGAATAACGTGTCATGTCACGTAGTTGTCGGATGTGAAACGCAACAGGCGTTTTCGACAACAGGAGGACGAGATGGCTCAGCTCGAAGGAAAAACAGCACTGATCACCGGCGGCACATCCGGCATCGGCTATGCGACGGCGCGCGCCTTCGCAGACGAGGGCGCCAAGGTGTTCATCACCGGGCGTACCCAACAGCGCGTCGACGCCGCCGCAGCGTCACTGGGTTCCGGTGTCGTCGGTGTTGGCAGCGATGTCACCAGCACCGAGGATCTGGACCGACTTGTCGGGGTCATCCGCGACGCAGGTGCCGGTCTCGACATCGTCTTCACCAACGCCGGCAGTGGCGAGTTCGCCACGCTGGAGGACGAGACACCCGAACACCTCATCGACACGTTCAACCGCAACGTGGGCGGGACGGTGTTCACCGTGCAGAAGACGCTGCCGCTACTCAATCCCGGTGCCTCGATCATTCTGTCCGGCTCCACCGCGGCCACCAGGGGTACCCCGGCATTCGGCGCCTACGCCGCGGCAAAGGCTGCTATCCGGTCCTTCGGCCGTACCTGGGCCACCGAGTTGGGCGAGCGTGGCTTCCGGGTCAACACGGTCGTACCCGGTCCCATCCTGACCGAGGGACTCACCGAACTGGTGCCTGACAAAGACCAGCGGCAGGTGTTCTTCGACGGTCTGGCGACGAACCCGATGAAGCGGATAGGTGAACCTGCCGAACTGGCCGCCGTGGTGGTGTTCCTCGGCTCCGATGCGAGCAGCTTCATGACAGGTGCGGAGATCTTCGTCGACGGGGGCATGAACCAGGTTTAGCTGGTCTATCTGAGGTCGGGACGCGGCAAGGTGCGCCCTCGCGCAACAGACCCTCGTGTACAACGGCGAGGAGCCTCTGGGCACTCGACTTGATTGACACCTCTGGGGCGATCGAGGAAGCCATCGCCGCCAGTAGTCGTCGGTATTGCGACTCTCATTCCGTTGCACACGAGCAGCATTCCTAACAGTTGACATAATGTGGCTTATCGGCAAAACGGCTAGCTGGGGCGATAGACGATCCGCACTCGTCAACATTTGTTGACGCGCATGTCCGATCCAGAACTAGTTGAGAGTAATCCGGGAAAACCCGAGAGCTGTCCGACTTCTCGCCCTGCGTTCCAGAACTATCTGACAGTGCCACCCGCCCAGGTCCCCGCCCATGCACCTGCGGATGTTCGGCCGGCGAACACACGACGCTGGGCCTGAATCCGCGACTACCTGACAGCGCCGGACCGGACGATTGACGGTCCAGAAATACCTGACACCGGCGGACACCCGTGGCCTCGCAACCCCTACGGCCCCGAGCCCGATTCGTCACTGTGACGTTACCGCCGTGGTGCGGCGCCTCCCGGGGCGCGGATGTACCGGCAGATGCTTGAAGATATCGCCGAAAGCCCTTGGGATCGTGACGAATCACAGCGTGTCCACGCGCTTTATCTACTCGACAACCTGCCGGTTGCCGAGCGGGCAACGATGGGCCGCCGGCTCCTAACCCATCTAGGACGAGCTCCACAGATGCAGGCGGGCAGCAGCCGCTGGGATTCTCGACGTTACCTGCTCGGAAATGCGTACCTGCATCTGGCGTATACGGTGTGCAACCAGTTCACCGACCTTCACAGAGAAGCGTTCAGCCGGTGGGTCATGCTCCGCCATCATGAGTGGACTAAAGAACTTATGCCCGGCATACGTGACGAAGCGACGACAGTAGCAGTCATGCTGACGCCGCGGCACGACCGGAAACGCCCCTGGGACACGACTGTTTTCGGCGCATTCGGCGATCTTGCGCTGGAACCTGACGACTTGGCAGCGATGCAACGCCTGTGGAACAACCCGCAGAATGCAGTAGCAGACGTGAACGCGCCGTAGCGCGATTGGGGACTTGATGGGTCGCGCACCCGGGTCGGGCGCTGACTTAGCGTGCGTGACAGAACCTCTGCAGCAGAGCAGCCAGGATCTGGTCGTCGTCGAGTCCGTGGTCTTCACTGAGCACAGAAGCTGACGCGGTTCGGATGGCGTCGAGGGGCAGCCACGCGGGGATTTGACTGTAGACGCGATCGAACCGAAAGGGTCGGTACGTTTGGCGGTCGAGTTGTTCGACCCAGCCTGCGCAGGACACAACCAGCGGCTCCAGAATGTCGGGGTTGGTGTGCAGGGCATGCGCCAGGCGTTCGCGCACTTCGTCTGATGAGGTCAAAGCGGCAAAGGTGTACATCATTGATTGACCGTTGATGCCGTTGCCGGCCCACGACGCCGCACAAGACCAGTCGGTGTCTGACGACAGGCGCTGGAGCTGTTCACGTGCAGCGTTGGCGTGGGCGTGCTGTCCGTCGGAGTCATCGGTGCGAACAGCCGCCGCCAGCAGGGCCGTCGCGGCGCAGGTCGGGAGCTGCTGTCGGTCACGCTCGACCAACTCGAGCAGGTCATCCTCGCTGGCATTACCCGCCACGGCAACGGCAAGGTGGGCTGTCGTGTCCAGGCCGTATGGGAGCAAATGCGCGGTCGGTGGAATGGTCGCCGCGTACTCGGTGGCCTCAGCAACACGCTCGCGTAGCGCCGGGACGTAGGGGCGATGGCTGACACGGACGAATGGCCGGGCTTCGTCGAGAAGCTGTTGATGTTCGGCAAACGGGTCCGCAATGTCTTTCTCGCCGACGACCATTGGCGGTTCGGGCACATCGACATGTTCGCCACGCGAGGCCCGAACCAGGTCGTCAACAGCCCGCTGAAGGTCGGTCACTGCGGTGTCGAATACGCCGTCCGCATCCGGGTCGGCGCGTGTTGTCCAGACCGAAGCCCCCTCAACCACCCGAGTGATCGCACGATCTAGTGTCTCGCACCACGGCGCCACCTGAGGCCGCGTCGTGAGGACCGCGGCGAGTTCGGTCCGCGCAGCCTCGGACGATGGCCGCACCTCATCGAGTGCCGCAGTCAAAGCCTTCTGAATGCCCTGTTGTAGCGGGCGAACCTGAAATTCCGAGGGTTCAAGGTACACAGGGTCACCGTTATCGTCCCACGCGGTGAAGGACCTCTTGGTCTGTTCGTTCAGCTGCTGCCATCGGCGTGACCACGATCGAGGGCCACTGCGAGTCCGCTCCGCGACGAGCCGTAGCGCCTCGACCCGCCGCACCAACTCAACTGTTGCAGGCGCGTGCAGGACCTCGAACGTCTCCGACGCGACGAGAACCTCGGTCACCTCCTCGTCGCTGATCAGCCAGTTGCGTTGGATATCGTCGTACTCGGCGATCTGCGCCGCCTTCCATTCGCGAAGCATCTCCGCCGGGAAAACGTCCGGGGTCTCATCGATCTCGTAAGAATGCTCGATACACAACAGGATCAGATTGGCACTGGCCCGGTTCTCCTCCGGAAGCATGTCGATCCACCGTGGCCCGCCCTCTCGCCGCGCGTGGATGTGGGCTACCCGGCTGTTCAACACCCGATTACCCGTCTCGTTGTTGAGCTTGTATAGCGGCCGCTGGCACTGCGGATGCGCACAACGAAACGCCGACCCATAGAGCTGACGGACTGTTGCCGCTGTGGGCGGCGGGTATGCGGTGTCCGTCTTGCTCGCCATGCTGCCAATTGTCGTCCAGAGGGTGGCTCAACCCAGGCAGGCGCGGCGCGCCACCTCCTTAGATTCGTGCCTAGAGGCCATCGCTCCGTGAGAATGAGGTGTGATCCGAGATCTTCACGTCGCGGGTGTCCCCGGCGCCCCATCCCTCGGCGAGTTACGTTGCCTACAGACGGCTGTTCGGCTGCAACTGCGGCTCGAGTTCCTGGTCCGAATTGGTCGACGATCACGAACGGTGATGTCCCGGCCCTGTGCACCGCTGTTGGTTCGTTCCAACGACCGCCATCAGGTACGCGGCTGCTGACATGGCCAAGAGAAAACCGCAGACGCCGTTGCAACTTCGTGGCCAGCTGATGCTGCAGGTTTCCGCTGGCCGCTACTTTCGGCCCGACATAGAAATCCGGGAACGCCCCCACCGGCGCACGGTGTACACCAATGCGTGGCTGCTCGATCCCACGTCCGTCGGCCTGCCAGTCGGCACCATTACCGGTTCAACCGAGTTCGCCGCCGTCTCGACGGTGATGATCGAAGCGATGGATCGGCTCGAAACGCAGAAATTTGATGGCAGCGCCTCAATGCTCGTCGCGACAGGCGGCGATGAACTCATCGATGATGTCGCCTATGTGACGTCGTTTGTGCTGAATCGCACCTTCAGCCGCAACGATGATCAAGTTCATCGCCTGGTCGTAGCCGACGGCTCGGCTCGTCGCCGTCATAGCGCGGCCAGTATGTTTCCCGGATTGTTCGACGGTGCGCAGGTCGTTCACGCGACCGAATGGGACGCCGTCCAAGCGTTCATGACCGATCTGGTCGCGCTCGGACGCGAGGATTTCGCGCGCTCCATGCGAGTTATCCGCACCACTGTGGACGCGACGCGACGAGCCATCGATGACCCGACTGGCGCCTACACCGATATCGTCGCGGCATTGGAATCACTTGGCGACGATCACCTAACCAGCCCGACGACATGGGATCGCTACGACTCAGCCAAACGTAAGATCATCGATTCCGCGCTGAGCGACCTCGACTCCGCCGACGCCGCGCGAGTGCGAAATGCAATCTTGGAGGCAGACCGGGCGGGTCTCAAACGACGGTTCGTCGCGTCCACCCTCGCCCGAATCTCCCCCGCCTATTACCGGGCAGAGGCCGGCAACGCAGTCCGGCCGCCGCGGGCAGCCGACCTTGAGCGAATGTTGGGTATCGCGTACGACATCCGCTCTCGGCGAAGCCATGTCCTGCAAGACCTGGGCGCCGAAGCCTGGATTTTCGCCGACGGTGCAGAGACGACGTTTGAAGTCAAGTTCGACCGCATCCTCACCCTGGCCGGTTTGTGGAGATTGACCCGTCACGTCGTGATGCGTTTCGTTGCCGATGCCCCCAAGACCCAGCCCGAACCCTGGGACTATTGGGGCGCGTTGCCGGGACAAGTTCAGTTGCAGCTTGCACCCCAGTACTGGATCGGCAACGCAGAAGCATTCGATGCCTGGAGCGCAGCGCGGTGGTTTAACGGTGCCGTCGAGGCCCTGTTGTCGTGGCGGTCGGGCGAGAGCAACGACGGCTTTAACCTCACCGCCGTCGTCGACAAGATCGAGCACATAGTGCCACGGCTACCAGACGGCGACGCAAAGACCACGATGGTGGCCCTGCACGTGCTCTGGCATGACTCGCTGCGCCCGCAAGACCGCAGCACGATCGCAGCCGAGTTCACCGAGAAGTACGGGTCTTGCCTCGACTTGCCTACGCCAATGGCCTTCACTGTCGGCATTCTCTGCGACCGAGGCATTCCGGTTTGGACTGCTGACCAGTGGTCCGAACTGGCCTCGAGCCGCCACGCCGCGCGGCGCACGGGGAAGGAAGACCCACTTCCGGCGACCATCGACGCGCTGCTACAGCTGGAGGCCGCCGATCAACTGGAAGCTGCTGGCCGCCATGAGGAGGCGGTCGCATTGGCCGCTAACGCCGTCGAAGAGTCGCCAGGTAATGCGGCCGTCATCGCGTGGGAACAGCGATTGCTGTCCGACGACCACGACCCCGACTTCGACGCGCACCAATTCCTTTACGGCAGAACTTCTAACGCTAACTCGGGCGATGAGACCACGGCGGAATCGGGAGCCGTCAGTGACGGGCCAAACGCTGACTAATAGCTATCGCGTCGCGCAGGACCAAGACAAGTCCCAGTTGGCCATATCGCTCAAGGCTGGTTGCGTCGTCTATCGGACCATGGTGAGTCAGCGGGATCGCGCGGAGGCAATACGCGTCCATTCGGTTGCACGCCGTCCACCTGTGCCTCTTGCTGCGGTCGACTGCGCTTATCGGTTGGTACTCGCTAATTGGCAGACGGAAGCCTGCGCGGTACCTCGCTCAGCGCTTGATCACCAGATGCCGCTGACACGAGCGATCGTATCGTCGGTGGTCCGGACACCAAGTGAGATGCGGGCCTCGGTTTACTCCGGGCGAACGATCAAGATCGTCGTTCCATGAAGCCTCTGACACTGGCCGCCACCTTTTGCCGCTGGCTGCTCGCACCGGGCAGCCAGCGCTGCCACGCCCTGCTTGGCCAGCTGCACGAAGCCTACGCATCACCTTCAACACCGACGGGTGCCGCCAATTCGACCAGCCAGACGAGGAGGGATGTGCAGACATCTCGCGCGGCTGTTTCAACGTGTCGAGCCCCCGCTGCTAAGCAGGCCCCGCCAGGCGGCACGGCGAACGTTCCGGCTACTGCCAGCATGGGAGGTACATGAGGTTGGTATTGGCCAATGGCGGCAGGCCGTCATCGAGCTTGCGTAACCGGCCGTAAAGGTCTCGCATGGATTCTTTGGTGGGCAGGTGTTCGCCACCGGCGGCGCGTTCGAGAACCGTGGTGGTGTGGATCATGTGGATGCTGCCTACGGCCCGGCCGCTGACCTGGAGGCGTTGCAAACGACGAGCTTCAGTCGTGGCGAGCTGGCAGCCGAAGCCTTCATCGATCAGGACGGTGACGTGTTCTCCGGTCTCGGCGGCCACGGCGGCGTGGGCGAGGACCATGATCTCGCCGAGGTCTTTCCCGGTCCGGGCGCGTTGGGCGAGCGGGACGCCGCTGATACGGTAGACGGCCGCGGACAGTTGAGCGGTCACGTCGTCGCAGAGCACTCTCATCAGATGTTCGGGAAGCTTTTTCCATACGCGTTCGGCAGGCGCAAAGCGCTGATCTTGGCGGGCTTTGCGCAGGATCTCTGTTTCGACTGCTTCGGGGACGCTCAGAGGCCCGACGGTAGCAAAGAGCAGACGTTCCTTGTTTACGGAGAGGAAGTTGAGGCCGGGTCCGGCGTCCATGATGGGGCGCGGGTTCATACGGTAGGCATGCCGTCGTCGTCCAGGTCGCTGAGGTCGACGGTCACTGGGGGCAGGTCGGCTGCGGTCATCCAAGGCGGTTGGTGTTCGATGGGGACGACTCCGGCTTCAGTGAGTTCTTCGTCCACCTCTTCGACGCTGACTCCCCGCAATGTGGCCAAAGTCTGTGCCGATACGACTCCTTCGCGGTAACCGGCCACGGCGCGGGCAAGCAGGCGCTGAGGGGAACGCGTGCGATTGGCGTCGTTTTGCAGCGATCGATACTGGTCCGTCCAGCCGTAGCGGGTCGCCAGTTGAGGCGTCGAAAGCTGCATCCAGTGGTCTTTGGTGATGGCGTCGATGTAGTCCCAGTGGTACAGGGCGATAGCGGCAAGAGCCGGGGACACGAGGAACCACTGCACCACGGCGGAAAGGTCAGCCTCGGCTACGTCACGGGAGTGCGAAAGGAACACTTTGAGGCCCTCGCCGGGAATCAGCAGGTGTCGGGCGAAGGCGTCGGCCCGGACCTCTGCTGGGGAACGGCGGTCGAGGTCTTCGGCGCCGGTCCAGTCGCTGAAGAGGACGTGGGCCAGTTCGTGGGCCAGCGTGCTGCGCTGCCGCATGGGGTTGCAGCTGCGCGCCACGGCGATGAAGACAGCCTGACGAGTGGGGTCGCGCATGGTCAGACCGTGTTCGTCCGGGCCTGCTTCGAGTACGGCGACGTCGTGGCCGGTGGTCCTCTCGATGAGTGCTACTAGGTCACCGAGGGGTTGAATTCCCAGGTGATGGTCGCTGCGGAAACTCGCGGCCGCGGCCGCGGCCTCATGCTCAGCTGACATTGCTCGACCAGGCTGTCATCTAGCGGCGGGGATTGCCTGATCGTCCAGGTAAGCGTCGAGCTCAATGAAGTGCAGCAGTCGCTGACGCATCTTTTCCATAGCCGATCCGTTCGTTGATCGCGCCGCGCACTGCACCCGATCGGCGACAGCCGTCCCGGTCAGCTGCGCCACGGTGCAGCCAAGAGCATCAGCGATCTGGATGATCTCGGTCATTTTCGCCGGCCGTCTGCCGGAAAGGATGCGGCACAAAGTCGATTGCGAAATCCCCGTGCGATCTTCAAGTGCCCGTTGGGACAGGTGAGCTGCTTCGCGGGCGCTCTCGATCGCCGCGGCCATCTGTGTCGCTGTCATGGAAACACCTCCTGAATCAGATTCCTAAATATGATTCAAGTGTAGCTTGCCGTCCCGACGAGTTGCCGAGAACGGCGACGCCCATCGGACCCGATCGTGCTTAGTCTGTCGGATGCTGCCCGGCGCGATGCGCGGATGGATGTACTGACTCACCGGTCAGCCCGCCTCGGCGATGGGTGACTGAGGGCCGCTGTCCGTCTTGGCCAGCCGGTTGACCTTGCGGCGCAGCTTCTCCCCCTCGTTCGGCGGGCCGCCGCATTCCACCGCGGCCGACGCCCAGGTGACTCGCGGCTGTGCCTTCACGCGGAGGATCTCCCGCTCGCGCGGGTTCAACCGCCGCCACACCCGGGCGATCCGGGGGTCGCTGAACTCGCGCTCGGCGACGGCGGAGGGGTCTGGCGCGGCCCAGTCGGGCAGCAGCTCGCGCAGAGACGTCGGCGTGGTGTCGCTGTCGGTCAACTTCACCGGCTGTTCCAGAGACAGCAGCGGCTGCTTTTGGAAGCGGAGCTTCGGGTCGGTGCTCAATCGGGTCACGGCGCGGTGCTCGGCCAGCGTCAGTTTCCGAAGCTTCGGCCGCGGATCGAAGTCCAGCGGCACCGCGCCGGTCGGCAGCCACAACGGCACGTTGAGCAGCACCAGGGTTGCCGAGGTCACCAGATCGTGGGAGCTGCGCCGGAACCCTAGCCAGTCGACGACGAATTGCTGGACAGCATCCCGCGCCCCAGGATCGTTGGTGGTCAGCAGGCGCACCACCTTCAGCGCGGCCCGAAGCGCGACCCGCGCCGCGTAGAACCCGCGGTCGGCGGCTGGCCACCAGGACCGCAGCATCTCTGCAATCGACTCGGCCGGGATGTGGAGGTCACGCATCCAGGGGGCGGGGCCCGGCATCAGCGACCGCTGCCGCATGAATTCGTGGACGCTGTGCTGGGTATCGCGCATCAGCTCGGCCATCGACGAGCCGTAGTCCTGCATCCCCAGCAGGTCGGTGAACGCGCCGCGGCCGCCGCCGAGATAGCCGAGCGCGAACCGGCCCGGCCCGCTGGCCTGCCAGTCGGCAGTCAGCGCCTCGATCGCGGCGCGTGCCCCCGTGAGCTGCCCGAGCCGGTGGTCGTACTGCCGCAGCGCCTTGGTGAAGGTCGGCTCATGCCGGGTCAGGGCGTTCATCACGCTGGACTGCACCCCGTAGAGGTGGCCGATCGCGGTGTCGTACTGCTGCATCGCCTTCGCGAAGGTCGATTCGTGGCGGGTCAGTGCGTCGATGGCCGACTGCATCCCGGGCAGCTGCTTGGATTCCGTAGTCGTACTGCTGCAGCCGGTTACCGATGACGGACTGGATGGACGACAACCTGTCGATGGTGGGCTGCAGGCTACGGCCGACGCCGACGCCGACGCCGACGCCGATGTCGCCCTGGCGCTGCTGGAGGTGGTCCAGCGGCGAGGTGCAGCCCGGAGTGGTGGCAGTGATCAGGTCGGTGATGCTGCGGTGCCCGCCCAAGATCTCGGGAGCTAACCCGCCGAGCGGGCTCTTCATCGAGGCGGCGGCCCCGCGGGAGACCGCTTCTATGGCGCTGCGGGCGCTGCTACTCAGGCTGCCCTCGAGCGGGGTGCAGGTGTGCAGGTGCCGGATCGAGTCCTGAAGGACGCTGCTGGCACCGATCGCGTCGGCGACACCGCCGGGAAGGCCCTGTAACGCGTCGGTAGCGATGCTGCGGATGTTGTCGCTCACGGCCTGGGCTATCGGACTGCCCGCCCCGCTGATCACGTCGGCGACTGCGGCGCGGACCGCTGCGGACAGCGCCTCCGCGTCGGGGACAGTCGATCCGTCGTCGTGCTCGGCGTCGGGGTCGTTGACCTCGCTCATGTGTTGTCCCTCCTGCGGTAATGCCCGCACCTGTCGCGGGTCCTATCTGGAAGGGGGCTCAGCAGCCCAAAACGGCAACAGAGTGACGCGCATCACGCTGACGGGTTTCCGTCCAGGTCGCATGCACCTCGCCCTGCAACAAAAAGTCGCGCCGAACTTTATTGTCGCAGCCGACAGCGACGGCACCCGGCGTGTCGGGACGCGTGTTGTGCCGCGTGGACGTCGCCCGGAGTGCAGAGCTCGACGAACTCGGCGCCGTCCTCGTCGAACGCCAAACCGCGCTGCGCACCATGCGTGTGAACGTCGGCCTGACGCTCGACCAGTCGCAGCGTGACGTGACGGCGCACACTACTACTGTATTCGAACGTACGTACTACACTTTGGCGGTAGCCTGCGGCGTGACCGGACGGCACCTCAACACCCGAAGGAGGTTCGATGCCCGCTCCTCTGAATGGTGGTGCGCCGTTCAACCTCGGCCGATTCGCCGGACCACCACCCGTAGTTGTCGCCTCCGAAATACTCGATAGTCCAATGGGGGCTTCCGCTCGCCGCGCCGTCTGGCGCTGCGTCGGCGCCCTTCCGGCTTTGACGGTGGTTGCCGGTCTCTTCGCCGACTTTGACCTCGCGGCTATCGCCGAAACTCGATCCACGATCGAACGTCAGTTCATCAACGGATGCGTCGGCGATCTACAGAAGCCGTTGGCCCGTCAGATGTCGCGAGGGCGCACGGTCTTCACCAACGTGGGCCTAATCACGTGCATCAAGGAGATCGTGCAGTATGCCGCCGAGGACTCCATGGTGGAGTTGACGGCGGGCGACTTGACCCGATGCGTACTGGGAATCAATCAGGACAACGATCGCGTCGACCCTGCCGTGATGGCACGGGCGACCAACCCGTCCGGGGTAGACATAGAAGCCCTTAGGGCAGACGCCGATGAACTCTCACTGGACTTTGTAGCTCAGGGGCTTTTCGATTACACCGACACTCTGGAAACTCTTGCCTGTTCGGTGCAGGAGATCTGGCGTAGTGGATGGGCACCTGGCACCCCGCAAAAGGTCGTCGACGCTCTGGGCGCTAGCCCGGCCGACCTCTTCGCTGAGGTTACCGGCGTGCAGCTCGATGACTTCGTAGCCCTGGCGTGGTTCTTCTGGAACGCTGCCCGAAATGACGGACAGGTTGGATTCGACGCAGGGCTTATCGACGCTACCGGTTTGAGCCCCAACACGATTGAAACGTTCCGGCGGCAATGCACGCTGTCGCTGTCTGAGCTGCGGGATCGTCTTGCCGATGAGCGGATGAGCAATGCGGCCACACCGTGGGCGCGGTACACCTTGCAGGAATTCCCCTTTCTGCGGCTCAACGACGGTTCCGTGCTGATGCTCCGCCTGCAATACGTCATACAACGCCTGTTTGGCGACTTGCTGTATCTCAAAGTCCATGATGCGCTGAAAGTTTCAGACCCTAAGCGAGCTGACAAGTTCAAGAACGCGATGAACGCCATCCACGAAAGCCGGGTCGGCTCTGTTCTGCAGCGCATCGCCGCGCACGAGGCTCGATTCGGTGGCGCTGTAGTCATCACCGAAGAGGAGATGAAGGCGGCCTGGAGCAACCGGCGCGGTGAGCACCCGAAAATCTGCGATTACGCCTTCGTCCAAGGCGACCACGCGATACTGATTGACGCGAACAACCGGAGCCTGCCCAAGAAGTTTGCCGATCGCTCGGCTGCCGGAAGCGACCTTCATGATGAAATCCAGAATATGTTCGCCGCGACCAAGTTCGGACAACTCACCTCGACTGCCAGGCAGTTCCGCTCGCACGGATGGGCCGACACGGACGGCAACGCGTTGATCACGGACCGCACGAAGTTCCTGCCGTTCGTCGTGACCCCCAACGCGGGCATTCCGTCGAACATGTTTACCGAGCGGCTGATCATGGCGAAAGCAATCCCACTCATTGCCGAGTTCAACAGCAAGGTGCTTCCACCGACCATCCTCACCTGGCGCGACTTGCAGATCCTGGAGGGAATCGCCGAGCAGGGCAAGGGAGGTCGGGTCATAGAGCTGCTGATCATGTGGCGCATCTCCAACTACCGGATGCTAACCCAGGGCCGGGGCCTGCCGAGGTCTCTGACCGACTTCATCGACGAGACGTTCACCCTCGGCCATCCCATGCCTGCGCACGATCAGACCGTCGGAACCAAGTTCCTACAGGCGATTCACACCCACGCCCAGCGCCTCTTCAACGATGCCGAAGGGGCGCAATAGCAGGCCCAGATCCGGGCGATCGAAGCGAACGGGTCTTCTCTGCCCGGCATTCTCACGTTTTTCTGGACTATCCGGCGCTGGCATGTCGTAGCGGACGACCCGAGTCAACATCACTCCGCGACGACCTGAGAGCGCCCAGCTCAGAGCACTGCAGGGCTCTCAACTAGTTCCGGATCGGACAGCGCACAGCACTGCCATCATCCTCCAGCCGGCGGCGAATAGACGCGACGGCCGAGATCATCATCGTCCGCTGCGCCGACTTGATGTGGTGGCGCCCCCCGCCACATCAAGTCGCGACGTGAAGCCGCGCCCCGTAGGAAGCGTGCCGCGAATGCCACCATCAAAACCCCTCCAATTTACCCGCACGCTGCCCCGCTTCTCATTGACTGTCATTCGTCACTGTGACGAATAACGGTGCTGCGCAGGGGGTTCCTTGACGGCAACGTCCGAGGTGCCGATCGGTGTTCGGGCCCACCGACCCGCGAATGCCATCCGGTCACCGCGGAGGCCGGCATCCTCTAGCCCCCTTGCCAGCCATCGAGCCGTCGGTCGTCGACGCTCTCACTTGTAGGCTGAATTGCGCGAGTCCGGTAATACAGCACCGCAGCGCTGATGACGACCTCGACTGCCGCGATGGCGGTAGCCAGGGTCATGACCGTGGAATGCTGAACGGCCGCATCTGCGTCGACACCGCCCCCGTGGTGATGCGTCGCCGATACAGGCGTATGGCTGGCGATCATGGCAAGGTTCATCAGCGCAACCAGGACCCAGGCCCGCAGCGTGCCGCGAGCCCAAAGGTCACGCGCGCAGAACAGACACGCGGCGAGCATCACCACAGTCAGTGCGGTCGCCGCGGTGCTCGTCGTGTTCGTAAGCGAGAAGCCATGCAGCACAGCTGAACACGCCGCCAGTGCTGCACACGCTCTCCGCCCGAACACGGTGGCGCGGCCGATCACGTGGCGACGGCCTTCGGATCCTTTCGCAGCAGGTCCTGGGCTGCGGCTGACCGTCGCTTCCATTCCTCGGACGACGACGCGGGGTCACCGTATTCGTCGTGCCAGTTCCACCACTCATAGGGCGGAGTCTGCGGGTAGCCGTCCGGTGAGTCTTCCCAGTTCTCCTGACGCCCGAGGGCGGTGATGTCGAGGTAACTCCACGTGCTGCCCAAGGACTCGTCGCCGCGGTTGTTGATGAAGTAGGTGCGGAACACAGTGTCGCCATCGCGGACGAACGCGTTGGTTCCGTGCCATTGATCGACACCGAAGTCGACGTCGAAGTCGTCGGTGAGCGAATACCACGGCATCCGCCAGCCCATCCTCACCTTCACCCGCTCGATATCGGCCTGCGGTGCGCGCGACACCAGCACGAGCGTGGTGTCGCGAGCGTTCAGGTGGGCGACGTGGCCGATGTTGTCGGCAACCATGGAGCAGCCGCGGCAGGCATGGTCGGGCCATCCGTGCACGCCGGGTTCGAAGAAGGCGCGGTAGACGATCAGCTGACGGCGTCCGTCGAACAGGTCGTGCAGGGTGGCCCGGCCATTGGTCCCGTCGAACTCGTAGTGCTTTTCCACGGGCAGCCATGGCATCCGTCGACGCGAGGCGGCCAGCGCGTCTCGGGCGCGCAGGGCCTCCTTCTCTTTGACGAGCAACTGCTGGTGTGCAGCCTCCCACTCCTGCGCCGACACGATCGGTGGTGTGTTCATCACGGTTTCTGCCTTTCGGTTCTCAAGATTTCGCCTGTCTGTCTGTATTGACGGCGGCCGATGCACGAACTGGGCGCTGGAGACAGGGCCGACTTTCTCCGCGCGGCCTGATCACGGCGTGACTGGCTGTGCTTTGACGAGTGCCGCGAATTGACGCTCGAGCCCTTTGGCCGCACTGCTGCGCCAGCTCTCGGCCATTGACTGCGACATCGGATCGGGGAAGATGTCCTCCTCCCCGATCTGCAGTCCATCCACGATGGCGCGTGCAACGGACTCCGGGGAGGCCTTCGGAATGTCGAGGTCTCGGGACATGTCCGTGTCCACCGGGCCGGCTAGAACGGCGTGGACGCTCACACCCTGACCTGCCAAGAGAGCACGCAGCGATTGCGTCAGGTTGAACACGGCTGCCTTTGAGATCGAGTAGGCCGGTATGACCGGCAGGGCGGCGAGGGCCGTCACCGATCCCACGTTTACGATCGCTCCGCGCGAACGAATCAGCATCGGCAGGAAAGCCCGGGTCACGCCGTACGTGCCGAAGAGATTGACAGCGAGTTGCTGTTCCAGCGCGGCGGGATCGCTCAAGTCGTCGTAAAGCGCCAGGCCGGCGTTGTTGATGAGGATGTCGAGAGATTCGACATCATCGACGGCCCTGCGGATCTGCGCGGCGTTGGTCACGTCCAGAGTCAGGGGTGTGACGCGCCGATCCGGGTGCGTCATGGGCCGACGCGCGGCGGCGTACACCCGTTTCGCGTCTCTCGTCAGGGCCTCCTCGATGAGTGCCCGTCCGATTCCGCGGTTGGCCCCGGTCACCAGAACCGCCTTGTCTGCGATGGTCATGCGTCCTCCTACTGATGGATCTCGAACTGTCGAAGATGTAGGCGCGGCGACTTTGAGAAATTGGGCGCGGATTGTGCGCCCAGTTGGCGGTCCGGCCGGCGTCGATACTCGTGTAGGCCCACAATCAGAGGAAGTGCCGTGATGCGAGGGCGAAGTGGTGACGCGTGGTGACAACCGAGCTGATCACGAGGGCGCGGGCCGGAGACGGCGACGCGTTTCGGACGCTGACCGAGCCGTACCGCCGAGAGTTGCTGGTGCACTGCTACCGGATGCTCGGGTCTTTCCAGGACGCCGAGGACGCCCTGCAGGACACGCTGCTGTCCGCCTGGCAGGGGCTCGAACGGTTCGAGGGGCGCGCCTCGATCCGCACCTGGCTCTACCGAATCGCAACGAACCGGTGTCTTGACGCGCTTCGCTCGGCCAAACGCCGCCCGGCCAAGGAGTGGAACATCCCTGACATCGAACTTCCAGCACCGAGTCGGCTCGGCGAAATCGTCTGGCTAGAACCTTTTCCCGACGCACTCCTCGAAGGCACGGCCGACACCCCGCTGGGTCCGGAGGCTCGCTACGAGCAGACCGAAGCCATTTCCCTTGCCTACGTGACCGCGCTGCAAATCCTGCCCGCCCGCCAGCGGGCGGTGCTCGTCCTGCGCGAGGTACTCGGATACCGCGCCGACGAGGTAGCCGACATGCTGGGCGCAACCGTCGACTCGGTCAACAGCGCGCTCAAACGGGCCCGTGCCACGCTGCAGCGGCGCCTACCGCCGAGCGGCGAGGAGGCGCCACCTCGCGCAATCGACTCCCCCGCCGAGCGGGTGCTGGTGGCAAAGTTCGTCCGCGCGTACGAGTCTGGTGATGTCGACGAGCTGGTCGCTTTGCTCACCGCTGACGTCTCCGTGTCCATGCCACCAATTCCGCTCGAATACCACGGCCGCGACGTCGTGGCACGCTTCTACGCCAGCATCTTCGGCCGTGGGCCGAGATATCACCTGGTGCCGACGCGTGCCAATGGCCAGCTGGCGTTCGGGGTCTACCTCCGCACCCCCACCGGCGGCATCCGCCACGGGGCGGGCCTGCTGGTCCTCACCGTCTCGGGCGACCGGATCTGCGCTTTGACCCGCTTCGACAACGACGTGCTGCCATCGTTCGGGCTACCACGATCGCTTCCCAGCTGAGGTATGGCACATCTCAATCAGCTCGCATTCGTTCGACGACGGCGACGCACAGTCCGGCGGCGATCGCCGCGAGTTCGGCAGGCGTCTCCTTCGGGTCGCTGAGCCACGTCTCGATGAGGTGGTTGGCACCGCCGACCATGAACAGCGCCCCTCGGCGCAACGCGTCCGCACTCGGTGTCTCGGCGCCGAGGACCTCGGGGGCGAGTTCGACGATCAGGGAGGCGATCTGGTCGAGGATTCCCGCACGGTGTTCGGGAAGACCCGGGACGGCGCTGACGTCGCCGGTCGCGATGCGATGGACGCGCGGGTCCGCGGCGATGATCTCCAGAAACGCCGTCAGTGCCGAAGTGAGCTTGTCGGCAAGGGTGCCGGGATCGCCCACCCCGGCCTCGACCAACGCCGCGAGCAGCTCGGCACGCACCTCGTCGACGACCGCGAACACGATCGCGTCCCGGTTCGGGAATTGCTCGTAGAAGTAGCGCGTGGTCAGCCCCGCGGCGCTGCACACCCCGCGCACCGTCACGTCGGCGACGCCGGACGTGCCCCAGATCTGGCGGGCGGCGGCGATCAGCTTCTGACGTCGTTCGGTGCGGCGGTCGTCCGCGCTCACGCCGCCGTAGTCACGCACCACCTCCGCGCGCTTCATTGACACGACCCTACCTGCGATCTAGTTTTGGACAACGGCTGTTATCAGAAGTGCTCGAGGAGCGTTGCGATGAACCATTCCGTGCCCGCCCGCCATCCGTCGACGCCCGGTCCGGTCCCGGCCGCCGTCCGGCTGTTCGCGAACCTGCTGGGCGTCGAGCCTCCATCCGCCGAGCGCTGGCAGAGGCTCGGCGAGCACCTCACCGTCGGCGACGAGCCGATGGACCGCCTGGTCGGCTGGATGTCGGCCACCGGGATGGAGCAGCTGCGGCCACTGTTCGACCGCGCGCTGACGTCGGGCATCGACAGCGTGGCCGACGCGCCAGAAGCTCTGCGCGCGTTCTTCACCGAGGTCGAGACGGCGCCGGCGTGGGTCGACTGGGAGCTGCTGCGCATCGGGCAGCGGGCGATGCGCCGCGGCGGGGCCGACGGCATGTACATCGCGCGTGATGTGTCGCTGCTCGGCGGTTACCAGTTCTCCGGCTTCAACAAGACGCTGCTCCGGACGGGCGCGCTGGAGAAGGGGTCGAACAGGCGATTCGCCGAGACCATGCAGTGGGCGATGGACACCTTCGTCGAGGGCGGTCTGGCGCCGCAAGGGGTCGGCTACCGGTCGACGCTGCGGGTACGGCTGATCCATGCGTTCGTACGCCGTCACGTCGCGGCGATGCCGGACTGGCGGGGCGACGAATGGGGCCTGCCGGTCAACCAGACGGACATGGCCGCGACGCTGGTCGGCGCGCTGATCGCGCCGTCGGCGGGCGGACTGGCGATGGGACTTGTGTTGTCGCCCAGAGAATATGACGCCATTGCGCACCTGACCCGGTACGTCGGGTGGCTGCTCGGAGTGGACGACGCCTGGTTGCCGCGCGACTTCCGCGACGGCATCCGGGTGCTGTACCACACCGTGGCGGCGCTGTCGGAGCCCGACGAGTCGACGAAGCAGTTGGCGATGCCGATGGCCGAGGACCCGCTGCAATGGAACTATCCCCTGCTGGCGTCGCTGCGCCGTCGGCTGGCGCGCGCCCAGCACCTGTCGGTGACCAGCGCTTACCTGGGCCCACGGGCGATGCGGTCCCTCGGCCTGCCTGCGTATGTGCCGCCCTGGTATCCGGCCATGAGGTTGCCGGTCAACCTCACGCGAAGCGTGGCGGCGCTGACCCGACGTGGCGGGCTCGACCGGGCGGCGCAGCGCGGCTACCGGGAACAGAAGGCGTTGCTGCGCATCATGATCGGTGACGACGAGGCGACTATCGGCGAGTCGGCCACACATGTGAGCCGGGTGGCCTGACCGGAGCAATGCCCCCGTTGGGGACGGCGACGATGATCGGCCGATACCCTACGCACGCAACGCGCCATCGATCTCGCTGCGCGGCAGCGCGATCCACGGCCCTGCCGGATCGATCACCAAGCCGCCGTATCCATCTGACCGCATCTTGCGCAACACCGCTGAAACCGACATCGCGGCTACCGCATCGGAGGGGCTGTAGGCGACCACCTCCGGCGCACTGGTGAAACCCAACAGCGCCGAAGACCCATCGGCAATGGTCGTTGACCGGACACCGATCTTGCCCGGCACACTCCGATCATCAGCGGCCAGCAGCAGCGGCCCATCCTCACGCAGCACGTCCACCACGCTGCGGCGCTCTGCCTGTCGGGCGGCGAACCTCACGAGGGCGTCCTTCAACGGGCCATTGCGCGGATTGCGCAGCGCGAAGTCGACCTCACCCGCGGCCAACGCACACGTCGGACCCGCTGGGTCGAGGTACACCCACCCATCCCCCTGCTGTCGCGCAAGCTCCAAGGCGCCAACTGCCGGGGTGACCATCGACTGCGTCCGAGTGCCTGGCGGATGCAGTCGCGCGATCTGCTCATTGCTGGTGAACGCGAACAGGGCGCGGCGCCCGTCAGGGCCCGCACCGCCACGGATCTGAAGGCGGGACCCCGCGGTGAACATGGCATCGGCCGGCGCGTCGGAGCCGGTGATATCAAGTAGCAATTCGCCGGACATGCACTGGCGCAACACCTCCAACGCACGCCGCGGCCCCGGCTCGGCGGCGAACGCTGCCACCGCGTGCCGCACGGCGCGATTGTCGACCAACCTCATCGCACAAGTATCCGCCACCGCGCAGTGTGACCTCAGCACAGATTCCGTCTACACGACGTCACCTATGCGGGCTTGCCGCAGATCTCCTCAGCCGCCATCGGGTCGATGACGCTCATCATCAGGTCCTCGTGCTGCGGGCAGACGTGGTGAACAGCGGTCAGCAACACCAACGCCCCGTCCATCTCGTCGAGGCGTCCGTCGACCAGGTCGGCCATCCCGCCGAACACCCCGTCTTCGGTGGGATCGGCGTTGATGGCGCTGCACAGCTGCTCTGCCGACGACTCGATGACCGGCATGGGTGTCGCCGGGTTGGCGTGCGCCACTGCCGAGCCGGCAAGAATGACCACGGCGCCGACGGCTGCGGTGCAGACGATCGAAATCTGGTTCATGGCGCTTCCCTTCCTCGCTTCCGGGTGGTGTCACCCAGGAATCGATCGTCTCGCCGATTCGTATCGCGGCTGCGAGTAGTACGGCACTCGATTTAGGCGGCTCGCAGGCCGTCGACTACTCACGACAACCGCTCAGCCCCGCAGGTCCGCCAGCGATTTCCTGATGCCGCCGTCGAGCACGATCTGCACCGCGGCGACCCCGATCATCACCGTGGCGGTCACCACGTGAATCACCGCGTCGGTCACGTTGTTCGGGAATGTGAAGACGTAGGCGACCTGCTGGGAGAAGAACGCCCAAATCCCCGGCAGCCCAGCGGCCACCGCGCCGACGAGCAGGTACAGCACCGACCAAGACTTGCGCATCGCGAACACCAGCCCGGGCCCGAACAGCGCGACGCCGGCGAGCGCGTGCCAGCCGTTGTAGTCCATCCCGAGGATCTGAACGGTCGGCGCGCCCGGTCCGGTCGCGAAGCTGGGTTCGGCGATGAAGCCGATGACCGCCTGGATCAGGTGCAGCACACAGATGATCAGCAATCCGACTTGAGCGAAACTCCACCGCATGGCGCGCCTCCCCTGCCCTCTGAATCGGATACTACGCGCTGTAGTAGTCGCTGCCAATGCCCTGACCGGAAGCACTTGGAGAGGTCAGTTCGGGGAAACGATCCCGTGGTCGTAGGCATAGACGATCGCCGCCGCCCGGTCGCGCAGACCGAGCTTGAAGAAGATACGGCCGATGTGACTCTTGACCGTCACACCGGAGATGAACAGCTCGTCGGCGATCTCACCGTTCGACCGTCCCCGGGCGATCAACGTCAACACATCGAGTTCGCGGGACGTCAGGTCGGTGGCGACCGGTTCGTGAGGCGACTGCGCCGCACCGCGATACACGTTCAGCACCCGTGAGGTCACCGCCGGATCGAGATAGCTGTCACCCCGGGCAACGGCGCGCACGGCGTGGATCAGCTCCTCGGCCGACGAGTCCTTCAACACGAATCCCGCTGCGCCGGCGCGTAACACACCGGAGAGCAGGTCGTCGTCGTTGAACGTCGTGAGGGCGAGCACCGGTGGCCCACCGCCGCTGGTGAGCAGTCGGGTGGCCTCGATGCCGTCGACCCGCTTCATCCGCAGATCCATCACCACGACGTCGGGCCGGTGCTGCTCGACCGCATCGAGGACCTCGTCGCCGTCCGAGCATTCGGCCACGACCACGATGCCGTCCTTGCGACGAAGGATGCGCCGCAACCCCGAACGCACCAATTCCTGGTCGTCCACCAGCAGTGCGGTGATCTCCGCCGTCTCGTGGCTCACAGTGGGCAATGCCTCGGCGGCCGGCCGGCGTTCCCGTCGGCCAGCGGGATGTCGGCCCGCACCGACCAGGCGCCTCCGGACGGTCCGGCGTCGATACGCCCGCCCAGCAGTTCGACGCGCTGGCGCATCCCCTGCATGCCGCGGCCCTCCCCCGGGCACGCGGCGCCGACCGTGACCGGGATGTCGTTGGTGACGGCCAGCAGTGCGTGGTGGGCGGTGATGGTGAGCGCGACATGACACCGGGCGTCCGCGGCGTGTTTGGCGACGTTCGCCAGCGACTCCTGGGTGATCCGGTACAGCGCCAGGCCGACGGCGGCGGTCACCCGGTCCAGCGGGCCGTCGACGACGAGATCCACCTGCACGCCGGCGCGGGCGAAATCGTCGACCAGGCCGCAGATGTCGGCGACACCGGGTTCGGGCGCCGTCTTCACCGTGGCGGTGTCCAGCAGCCCGACGGTGCGGCGGATGTCGGCCATCGCCTGGCGACCGAGCTGCTCGGCCTGCTCGAGCGCCTCGACGGCATCGTCGACGTCACGGTCCTCCTGCAGTCCGCGGCGGGCGCCGGTGACGTGCAGCAGGGTGATGGACAGCGAATGGGCGATCACGTCGTGCACCTCGCGGGCGATGCGGCGGCGTTCCTCACCGGCGGCCATCTCGGCGAGCCGGGCCTGTGCCTGCTGCTGCTGGATCAGCAGCTGGCTCTGACCGTTCATCAGATACCCCACCAGCCAACCAATCCCGACGAAACTCAGGTACAGCGGCAGCGAGTCGACGCGACCGAACGCGGACGCCACCAGCAGCAGAACCGCCGCTGCCGAGGCCGCCAGGAATCCGCCCGTCATCGCCGTCAATGCGCCCACCACGCCGACCATCAGGCCCAGCAGCAGCGGCGCGAAGTCGTCGGCGACCGGACCCGAAGTTGCGAACAGAAAGATTCCGGTGGCCGCCGTCCATGCGACGCACAGCGCGAATCCCTCGTACTTGGGGCCGATCGTGAAGAAGAACAACCACGGCGTGAGCGACACGACAAGCGCGACGACGGCGATCGGCAGATCGGACAGCGGGCGCTGCAGCGCCGCGACGAGGCCGACGCCCAGCATCGTGGCGTCGACGGCCATCACGAACCGCCACGTGTAGCCGAGCGGAATCATCTCGGCCCCGCGGCGGAGGCATCTCCGCAGGTAGTAGCGCTGTGCCTGACGCGGCATCGTGCCATCGTAGAAGAGTCGGTCGCCCGCGTACATCATCCCGTGGTCGGCATCTGTCGTCCTACCACGGTCGCAGAGGCGATCGACCCGCAGCACGACGCGTACGCCCGTACCAGTTCGTAGCGTCGAGACATGACATGGTCACAGTTGCACGAACGCATGGCCTTCATGGCTGATCTCATCGAACAGGCCACCGTCGACCCGCAAGGGGCACTCGACCTCGACGACGACCGTGCCACCGAGGTGACGCGCCTCTTCGGCGACGAGGAGGGGCTGCTGCTGTCGCTTCGGCACCGCTGGATGACGATGCTGGCGGCCCGGCTCGACCAGGCGGTGCACGACGACTTCCCCGCCGAGCAGGCCCACGCCGAACTGACGGCGAGCCACCCCGGGTTGCGCGCGCTGCTCGACGCCGCGGCCCGGCGCTCGGTCCGGATGCGCGGCCTGCAACGCGGCGAGCAGCGGATCATCGACATCCACTCGAGCCCGGACACGAGCCGCCGAACAGTCGCCTGACCTCCACATCGGCTCGTCAAAGCGTCACTGTGACAATTCATCCCGGTTCCGCTCGCGCCGGAATGTGTGCACAATAGGTCGTCTGAAACCCCCGGACGACAGGAGCGATCTTGGCCGCTGTGTTGGCGCCCCCGTCAGGTCAGTACCGGACTCGGGGACGACACAGGAAGCCACCCTCGCATCGGCAGCAGTTCGTCAGACGCTGCGTGGCCGGCGGCGGGGTCACCGCTCTGCTGGCCGGCGCACTCGTGCTGGCCGGCCTCGTGATCACATGGCCGATGAAGGCGGCGGGGCCGATGATTGGGCCCCGGCCGGCACCGTCGGCGACGGCGGCGCCGCCGCCCCGCCCCTCGCCCGATCCGCCGTCACGCACGGCGACCGCGTCGGACATCCGCGGGTTCACCGAGAGCGGGCCGCGCTGTGACCCAGCCCAGACCGCGCTGGCGATCGGCCGCACTCCACGGTCGCTGGTGGTGATCTGCACCGCCGCCGCAGGACGACTCGAGTACCTCGGCGTCCGGTTGAGCGACTCTGCGATGCTCCGAACCACTGCCGAGCGCACCGCCGCGCGGGGATTCGTCGCGCGCAACGACGATGTGCGCTACGCCGTCTCACCCACCGAGCTGCTGATCACCGCGGGCAGCACCGTCATCAAGCGCGAACCGATGGTCGAATTCGTGCGCGCCGGCGCCACCGATGCCCCGGCACCGCGGTGAAGCGCCGAGTGACTACGGTGTGACGGTGCGGACTCTCCTGCTGATCGGCGTGCTCCTGTGCGGGATCGTCGCGGCGCCGTGGACCGCATACGCAGATCCGGACACGGACGGCTCGGTCCCCTTCGTCGACACCCCGCAGATCGTCGACAGCCATCCGTTGCAGGTGGAGTCGTGGACCGTGCAGGACGGCGGCCGCACCCTGCGTCTCCGTTTCACCGCGGGCACCCCTGAGTGCTTCGGCGTGCACGCCACGGTGCTGGAGACCCCCGACACCGTCGAAGTGCGGTTGCGCAGCGGCGCCCGGCCCGAGTCCGTCGCCCGTGCCTGCATCATGATCGCGGTGTCGGGCACCCTCGACGTACCGCTGACCCAGCCGCTGGCGCACCGCGCGGTGCTCACCCCGTACTGAGCCCCCAGTTCACGGACGGAGGCCACGCACCACCCAGACGCCGCGCCGGCCCTGCCCGTGCTCCGTGACGCCGACATCGGTGAATCCCGCAGCCCGGCACAGCGAGGCGAAGGCCTCCGCCTGATCGCCGGTCCAGCCGTGTGAGGCCAACCCCGTGGCGTCGGCGGAGGTTCGGCGCTCGACGGCCAGCAACCGCCCCCCGGGCTGCAGGACGCGGTGGGCTTCGGCGAGCCCGGCGTCGACGTCCTTCCAGTGGTGCACCGTCGCCAACGACCACAGCACCGTCGCCGACGCATCCGGCAGCGGGACCTGCTCGGCGCTCCCCTGCGCCCAGCCGACCGTCCCACCGCCGCGGGTGACGAGCCGGGCCACCCGCAGCATCACCGGCGCCGGGTCGACACCTGTCGCGCCGGCTCCCCGGCGTGCGGCGGCGCGCACCGCCACTCCTGCACCACAACCGATGTCGACGACGCGATCGGCGTTCGACACCTCGGCGAGCTCGACCGCGAGGCGGGCGTTGGGGCGCCCGATCAGCAGCAGGGCGATGGCGAACAGCAGCCCGCCGGGGCCGGCAAAGCCCGGATGGTCCGCGTGATGGTTGACGACGGTGGTTCCGGCCATCCCTGACTCCTTCGGCCACATCGGCGGTGATCTCGAAAAGACCTTGCCGGTTCAAGCCGGGTTGAAGTCAAATGCGGAGATGGAACTGATCCCGATCGGTGATGCGGCGCTGCGGCTGGGGATGCGGACGTCGGCACTGCGCTACTACGACGAGCGCGGACTGGTGTCGCCGTGCGCGCGCAGGGGCGGACGCCGCATGTACGGGCCAGACGAGATGCGGCGGTTGGCCTTCCTCAAACTTGCCAACGGACTGGGTCTGCCCCTGGACACCGCCGCCGCGGTGCTGGACGCCCCCAGTTCCGATTGGCGACAGACGGTCCGCGACCAGATCGACGCCCTCGACCGAGTCATCGCCCAGGCGAAGGGCGCACAGGTGTTCCTGACCCATGCGCTGCACTGCCCGGCCGACCGTCCGGCCCGGGAATGCGCGACGATGGTCGGCACGCTCGACCGCCTGGTCGACGGCCTCAGTGTGGAACAGCTGTCCGCCGAGCAGATGGGTGCTCACCCCGCCGGCGAGTCGTGACCGCGTCCGGCCCGCGTCCACGGCCACGTCATCAGCGCCCACAGCACGAACACGGCGACCGCGCCCACGACGACGTAGAGGGGCCACGGGCCGAGGACGTCGAGCAGGCTGCCGGTGCTCGGCTTGCCGTTCAGGAAGCCGTAATTGCTGCCCGTCAGCCGGTTGAACGCGAACGTGACCACCATCCACGCCGACGTCACCGCCACCGCGATGCGATAGCTGCGCCAGTTCGGGCGAATGCCGCGCCCCCACGTGAGATAGACCGCCCCCCACACGACGACGAGGTGGATGAACCAGAACCCGAGGTACTGGTAGTGCGGAAAGTCCGGCCCGCGCAGGGCCGGTGAGATCAGCGCCTGCACGCTCAGCACCAGCCCCCAGTAGTACATCAGCGCATGCGCCCAGTGTCGCTGGGACCACCAGGCGCACGCCGACACCACGGTGGCGAGATCAGTGAGGTGCAGCGGGACCGACCGCTCGATGCTGGGTGGGAACATCGAATAGACAACCGCCACAGCGTAGATCGCCGCCGTCACTGCTCCGACGACGCGGCCGAACCGGCGGGACTGCGCAGGGCTCTGACGGCGGCCGAGCCCTACCAGCAGCACGGCGCCTGCCACGAACACCGCGATCGCGGCCCAGTGCGAGATCCCGTAGGCGGTGAACTCACCGGATGCGCTCGCCACGATTGGCACGCTATCGCGATTAGTCCTGCGGTGGTTTGGGCACTCCCCTTTCGGTGTGACGCAAGCCACACGTCTTCCAGTTGCCGTCAGGAGAGCGCCATGACCGCCGGGGAACAGGCCAAGAGGACAGACGTCGACAAGGCGCTGATGGGCGGCGCCACCTACCGCAGCCTGGGTGAGCAGCGGCTCTCACCGGGTGAGGAGCGGTTCGAGAAGGGCCGGCGCACCGTCGGTCTCTTCCTCGCACCGGTTGTCGCGATCGCCTTCCTCGCGCTGCCACTGGACATCCCGCCGCAACAACAGACCTTGGCCGGCGTTCTGCTCGGCGTGATCGTGCTCTGGGTGAGCGAGGCGGTCCCGATCCCCATCGGCGGTCTGCTCGGCGTCGCGGTGGTCGTCTTCATGGGTGTGGCGCCGGCCGATGACGTGCTGGGCCCCTTCGGTTCCTCGACGGTGTTCACCTTCATCGGCGCCTTCATCCTCGCCCAGGCGATGCTCAAACACGGTCTCGCCCGGCGCTTCGCGTTCCGCATCCTCGCACTGCCCCGCGTGGGGCAGTCCACCACCGGGGTGATCGTCGCCTTCGGCGGGATCACCTGTCTGCTCTCGGCATTCGTCTCCAACACCGCCACCGTCGCCATGTTGCTGCCCACCGCGATCGGCATCCTCGGCGTCGTGGCGAAGCTGCTGCAGGTGCAGGGCAAGGTCCCCGAAGACTTCGACCCGCTTCGGCTGAAGGTCGGCGCCGCCGTCATGCTCATGCTGGCCTACGCGGCCAGTGTGGGCGGACTGCTGACACCGGTGGGCAGCCCACCCAACCTGATCGGCCGCGGCCTCATCGAGGAGGCCACCGGTGAGCGGATCAGCTTCGGCCAGTGGATGGTGATGGCTGCGCCGATCTGCCTGCTGATGTTCGTGGTCCTCGCGTTCGTGCTGATCAAGCTGAACAAGCCGGAGATCAAGCACATCGAGGGCGTCACGGAGTACGTCGACGAACAGCGCGCGGAGATGGGCAAGCTGTCGAGGGCGGAGAAGAACACTCTCATCGCTTTCGGCATCACCGTCTCGCTCTGGATCTTTCCCGGCATCATCGCGCTAATCTTCGGCAACGACTCCGACATCTACACCGCGGTCAGCGACCGGCTCGACGAGGGCACGGTCGCGGTGTTCGGCGCGGCGCTGCTGTTCCTGCTGCCCACCGACTGGGAGAACCGCGAGTTCACGCTGCGGTGGAAGGACGCCGCACAGATCGACTGGGGCACCATCGTATTGTTCGGCACCGGCATCATCTTCGGATCGCTGCTCGCCGACACCGGACTGGCCGAGACCATCGGCACCTCGGTGGCCGACTCGCTCGGGCTGTCCAGCGTCCTGCCGATCACGATCTTCGCGGTGCTGCTGGCGATCGTGGTGTCGGAGACGACGAGCAACACCGCATCGGCCGCAGTCGTGGTGCCGATCATCATCCCGGTGGCGGTGGCCGCGGGTGTGAACCCGTTCGTCCCGGCCCTGGCAGCCACCTTCGCGGCGTCGTTCGGCTTCATGCTCCCGGTGTCCACTCCGCAGAACGCCATCGTCTACGGTTCCGGGGCGGTGCCGATCACGACGATGATCCGCTCCGGCATCACCTTCGACATCGCCGGCGCGATCCTCATCATCGTGTTCCTGCCGCTGCTGGTCGCGATGCTGGGGCTCGGATCGTGACCGTCCAGAAGATCGCGGTGATCCCTGGCGACGGGATCGGCGGTGAAGTGATCGACGCGGTATGCGCGGTCCTCGACGCGGTATGCGCCAAACACTCGATCTCGCTGTCCTACACCGATTTCGACTGGTCGTGCGAACGCTACGCCAACGAGGGCGCGATGATGCCCGCCGACGGGATCGACACCCTACGCGAGTTCGACGCCATCCTGCTCGGCGCCGTCGGCTGGCCGGGCGTCCCCGACCACGTCTCGCTGTGGGGTCTGCTCATCCCCATCCGGCGGGCCTTCCGCCAGTACGTGAACCTGCGGCCGATCCGGGTGTTCGACGGCGTGCGCAGTCCGCTGCGCGACGCCGACGGGGTGGACTTCGTCGTGGTCCGCGAGAACGTCGAGGGTGAGTACAGCGAGATCGGCGGCCGGATGAACCGCGGCTTCCCCGACGAGATGGCGGTGCAGGAATCGGTGTTCACCCGCGTCGGCATCACCCGGATCGCGGACTATGCACTCGAACTCGCCGCGACCCGGCGCAAACACCTCACCTCGGCGACCAAGTCGAACGGCATCGTGCACACGCTGCCGTTCTGGGACGAGGTCGTCGCCGAACGCAGTGCCCGCCATCCCGACATCGAGGTGGTCAGTGAGCACATCGACGCGCTGGCAGCGAAATTCGTGTTGGACCCGCGGCGCTTCGACGTGGTGGTGGCATCGAATCTGTTCGGTGACATCCTGTCCGACCTCGCGGCCGGGGTCGCCGGGTCGATCGGTATCGCGCCGTCGGCGAACCTCGATCCGACCAAGCAGTACCCGTCGATGTTCGAACCGGTGCACGGCTCGGCGCCCGACATCGCCGGACGCGGAGTGGCCAATCCCGTCGGCGCGGTCTGGTCGGCCGCCATGATGCTCGACCACCTCGGCCACCCGGCGGCCGCCGCGGACATCGTCACCGCGATGGCGGCCACCCTCGCCGAGCCGCACACCCGCACCGGCGACCTCGGCGGCACCGCGTCCACCCGCGAGGTGACCGACGCATTGGTGGACGCCGTGCGCTGAGGCCGGAAACGACGCGCGCGGAGCCTATTTGGATTCCGCGTCGTCCTCTTCTTCGGCTTCCTCCTCGGCGACCTGCTTCCCGGCGTCCTCGGTGTCACGCCGGCGCTCCCGCAGCACGAAGGCGGCCACTGCGAGGGCCAGCACCACGCCGGCGAGCACCCCGATCTCCACCACTGCGCGGGCGAACACCGGGCCCTGGTCGAGCAGTTTCGCCGCCTCCACGGACAGCACCACGATCTCCTTGATGCCGGCGAGGATGCCGACGATCAGGAACGGTTCGGCGACGATCTCATGAGATCGCAGACACGACCGCACCGCGTAGAGCAGTTCGACGAAGATGAAGATCAGCAGCAGGCCGTCGAGCACCTCGAGCATGACCGTCGAGGCGGGCGAGTTGCGCAGCCGCAGCATCGTGTTGAACTGGGCGACCAGCAGGGCGCCCGAGCCGATCACCAGGACGACGGCGATCGCCCAGTAGATGGTGTCCTCCATGACGCCGAGGGCACGGTCGGCGAACCGCTGCCGGTCGTCTTCTTTCTCTTCGTTCTTGGCGTCTTTGGCGTCCTTGACGTCTCTTGTCTTCGCCATCAGCGGTTCAGCCGCCAGATGCTGGTGGACAACGCAGTGGCGAACGCGCACCACAGCGGATAGGGCGCCAGCACCGCCGCGCCAGGTCCGCGCGCCTCGATCGCACGCCGGGTCAGGTCGGCGCTGCTCGCCGTCAGCGCCGCCGCGGCCACCGCCGACGCCCCGAGCCGGTGCTGGTTGAAGAACAGCCAAGTCCAGCCGCCGTTGAGGACGAGATTCGCCGCCAGCGCGACGCGGTAGGCGCGCGCCTTCTCGGGCGCGGTTCCGTCGAGCTCGTCGAGGGTGCCCGCGGACACCGCGGCGATGTCGGCGTACAGGATGGGCCAGACGATCGGAAAGGCCTGCCGCGGTGGCTGAAAACTCGGCTTCTTCAGCTTCGCGTACCACGCCGACTCGGCCGGCCGGCTCGCCAGACCTCCCACTGCCGCGGTGGCGAAGACTGCTCCGGCCGTCTTGGCCAGGGTGGCTGCCCGCATGGGGACCCCTTTCGTCGGATGAGCGATACCCGAATCGCGACCGGGCGAATCTCCGCCGCTCCCAGAGTCAGCCGACCGCGGCACCACGCACGCGTCGCCGCGTAGCCAATCGATAGCCGCCGTAGAGCACCGCGGCCACCGCGAAGTTGACGAAGTAGGCGATGTCGGCGCCGTGCCAGGCCCGTGCCACGAACCCCTCGATGAGGGTGGTGTGCATGAACGGCATCGCGGCGAGGTAGGCCACCACGAACGCGCCGAGTGCCACCGCCGCGTCGCGCGGGTCGGTGTGCTCGGCAGCGGGATCGATGGTGTCCCGCCCGGCGCTGCGCAGCCGCCAGTCGATCACGACCACGGCGACGAACGCCGGGATCCAGTAACTCACCAGCAGCAGTACGTCGGTGAACCTCGTCGCGGTGTCGGCGGCGTGCAGCCACAGGATGAGCAGGAACGCCAACGCCGTGATGATGACCGCCGACACCGGCCTGCGGACCCGGACGCCGACCGTCTGCAACGCCAGCGAGCCGCTGTAGTCGTTCATCACCCCGGAGCCCACCGAGGCCAGCGCGATGACCACCAGCGCCAGGCCGCCGACGACGCCGCCGCCCATCACCGAGCGCACCCCTTCGGCGGTCTGGTCGGCGAGCAGGTCGGCGGCGGCGATGCCGATCGCCTGAACGAAGATGTAGGCCAACACGACCCCGCCGAACGTGTATCCGAAGACCTGAGCACGCCGTGAGTTCGCGGGCAGGTAGCGGCTGAAGTCGGCGGCATAGCTGGCCCAGGAGATCGCGAGGCTGAACGCGATCGTCACCTCGAGGACGAACGCCCCGACCAGGTCGGGGCCCGTCACGGTGGCGGCGGTGATCACGTCGTGGCTGCTGACGACCTTGATGGCGAACACCAGGAAGGTGGCGAACAGCACGACGGTCAGCACTGCTTGCAGCCGGTGGATCAGCTCGTAGCCGAAGAACCCCACGACGCCCTGCACGCCCAGCACGATCAGCACCGCGACCCAGAACGGGATGCCGAGCAGGGCCGCGAGGGCCTCGCCGCCGAACAGTCCCACCAGCGCGTCCCACGCGATCGACGATCCCCACTGCAGCACGCCCGGCAGCACCACCCCACCGCCGAAGGCCATCCGGGAATGCGGCAGCTGTCCGGTGCCGGTGCGCGGCCCCCAGGTCGAAAGGTAGGCCACCACAAGGGAACCCAGGACGGTGCCGATGACCATCGCCAGCATTCCCAGCCAGAAGCCGAGGCCGAGCACGATGGCCAGCGTGCCGGTGAACACCCCGCTCATGGTGACCTGCGGCGCGAACCACACCGTGAACAGCCGGGACGGCTTGCCGTACCGCTGGTCGGTCGGGATGGGCGCGATGCCGTGGGTCTCCACGGACATGTCACCCACCCCCGAGGGTCGGTGACCTGTGAAGGTCGCCGCAGTCAGCGCATTCGACGTCGGGCCGGAAGTCATGCGTTCATTCGACCACGATCGGTCGCTCCCGCCCCGGGCCACCTCGCCGTCGCGTCGGGCGCGGCGAAGGCTAGCGTCAGGGGAACTGACAACGAAGGCGAGCTAACGATCGGAGTGGGTGTGGTCGAGACCGACGCGAACCGGTCGACGCCCGCCTTCCCGCCGGTGCGGCGGCCCGGCCTGCTGGTCGCCGGGCTGAGCGTCGTGGTGCTCACCGTCGCGGTGCTGCAGACGGCGGTGGTCCCGGTACTGGGCGTCATCGCCACGCAGCTGTCCGTGTCCGGTGTCGCCGTCAGCTGGGCGGTCACCGCCAACCTTCTCGCCGCCATCGCCCTGACCCCGCTGATCGGCCGGCTCGCCGACCTGTACAGCAAGAAGCGCGTCCTGCTCACCGTCCTGGCGGTGGTCCTGGTCGGCAGTGTCCTCGCGGCCACCACGTCGTCGCTCGCCATGCTCATCGTGGGTCGCGTCCTGCAAGGTGCGTCGTACGCGCTGTACCCGATCGGGGTGGCGGTCCTGCGCGAGGAGTTGCCGCGCGAGCGCCTGGTGGGCGCGATGACGGTGATGTCGGGAACGCTCGGATTCGGCGGCGGGGCGGGACTGGTGGTCACCGGCCTGCTGATGGCCGACGGCGCCGGCTATCAGCGGGTGTTCTGGCTGACCACCGCATTCACCGTCGTGGTCATCGGCGTGGTGCTGGCGGTGGTGCCGTCCCGGACGCGCACGTCGTCCGGGACGATCGACTGGCTGGGGGCGGCGGGTCTGGCGGCGGGCCTTTCGGCGGTGCTGCTCGCCGTCACCCAGGGCAACAGCTGGGGATGGGCGTCGCCGCGCACGATCGGCACCGCGGTGACGGGAGTCGTCGTGCTGGTGGCCTGGTGGTGGTGGGAGCGGCGCGCTGCGCGGCCGCTCGTGTCGACCCGGATGCTCGCCCGCAGGCCGATCCTGCTCACCAACCTGGCCACCGTCTTCGTCGGTATGGGCCTGTACTTCGCGTTTCTCGGGCTGACGCAGTTCGTGCAGACGCCGAGCGCGGCCGGTTACGGCTTCGGCGCCGATGTGCTCGAGGCGAGCGTGGTGTACCTGCTGCCGGGTGCGGTGACGGGATTCGCCGTGGCACTCATCAGCGGGCGGTTCATCGAGCGGTTCGGCGCGCGCCGGGTACTCGTGGCGGCCGCGCTCGCAGGCATCGCCGGGTTCGTCATGCTGGCGGTCGCTCACGGCCGCCCCTGGCAGGTGATCGTCGCCGGCATCCTGGCCAACGCCTACATCAGCCTCGGCTACGGCGCGCTGCCCGCACTCATCGTCGGCGACGTCGACGCGGGCGAGACCGGCGTGGCGACCGGCATGAACGCCATCGCCCGCACCATCGGCAGTTCGACGGCGGCCGCGGTGGTCGCGGTGCTGCTGTCGCACACTCAGCCCGGCACCGGGCTACCGGTGGAAGCCGGCTTCGTGACGATCTTCTGGGCGGGCGCGGTGACGGCCGCACTCGCGATGGTGCTCATCGCGCTGTCGCGGTCCCGGGAACGCGGTGTCGACACCGACGAGGCACGCTACGAGACGCGGGCGATGAACCACGAGTGGGGTTAGCGCAGCGCCGCGAGGTTCGACACCGACTTCTGCACGTCGGATTCGATGACCTTGGCGACGAGATTGCCCACCCTGGTGTTCAGCAGGCCGCCGGAGAGGTCGGCGATCACCCGGAACTTCGAGCCGTCGCCCTCCTCCTCCACGTGCAGCGACAGTGCGATGCAGACCCCGGGCCTGCCGGTGCCGACGAGCTCGATGTCCTTGGGCTCGTCGTAACGGGTGACCCGCCAGTGGATGGTGTTGCGGAAGCCCTTGACCTTGATCAAGGACGACACGCAGGTGCCGACCTCGATCTCGTCGGGCACGTGACTGCGCCAGCCGGCGAAGATCGTCAGCCACTCGTCGAAGCGGCGCAGATTGGACGCCAGCTCCCATGCGTCCTCCGGGCTCAGGTCCGAGGAAACCGCGACGTCAACCGATGCCATGCCACCTCACTACCCGATGAAGTGCGAATGGTAAACGGTCTCCGGTTCCCGGACACCCCGATCCGACACCCCGTTCCACGCGGAATCTCTCGATGTCACCCGGCATAACGAAGGATTCCATTGTCGGAATGTTAAATCGTTGCGGAATCGCTTGCGAAGGTCGCCGGTATCGGCCATGTTTATAAGGCTGCGGGGGGCTGCATCGAGGAGGACTGCGTTCTGACCGGCACACACACCACCGCCGTCGACAACATCACCGGCACCCCGGGCGGATCCGCCGCGACCGGCCCGGTGATCGAGATCGACCACGTCACGAAGCGCTTCGCCGATTACGTGGCGGTGGCCGATGCCGACTTCTCGATCGGCTCGGGAGAGTTCTTCTCCATGCTCGGGCCGTCGGGCTGCGGCAAGACCACCACGCTGCGCATGATCGCCGGGTTCGAGACCCCCACGTCGGGTGCCATCCGCCTCGAGGGCGCCGACGTGTCCCGGGTCCCCCCGCACAAACGCAACGTCAACACGGTCTTCCAGCACTACGCGCTGTTCCCGCACATGTCGGTGTGGGACAACGTGGCCTACGGTCCGCGCAGCAGGAAGAAGGAGAAGGCGGAGATCAAGCGTCGCGTCGACGAACTGCTCGAGATCGTCCGGCTGACCGACTTCGCCACCCGCAGGCCGGGTCAGCTCTCTGGCGGCCAGCAACAGCGGGTGGCGCTGGCGCGGGCACTGGTCAACTACCCGAGCGCACTGCTGCTCGACGAACCGCTCGGCGCGCTCGACCTCAAGTTGCGTCAGATCATGCAGTTCGAGCTCAAGCGGATCCAGCGCGAGGTCGGCATCACGTTCATCTACGTGACGCACGACCAGGAGGAGGCGCTGACCATGAGCGACCGCATCGCGGTGATGAACGCGGGCAACGTTGAGCAGATCGGCACGCCGAACGAGATCTACGAGCGGCCCGCCACCGTGTTCGTCGCGAGCTTCATCGGCCAGGCGAATCTCTGGCCCGGACGCCAGACCGGCCGGAGCAACGGTGGCCTGGTCGACGTCGAGGTCCTCGGCACCACACTGCGTGCCCGTCCCGGCGAGACCACCATCGAGGCCGGCGGCCACGCGACGCTGATGATCCGTCCCGAGCGGGTCAGGGTCGCGATGGAACAGCCCGCCGCGGAGTTCGCGGCCGTCCGCGCGAAGGTCAGGGACCTGACCTTTCAGGGACCGGTGGTGCGGCTCTCGCTCGCCGCCGCCGACGAGTCCGCCATCGTCGCGCACGTCGGGCCCGAGCAGGAACTGCCGCTGCTGCGCCCCGGCGACGAGGTCTTCGCCTACTGGTCGCCGGAAGCCTCGCTCGTGCTGCCCGCCGCGGACATCCCCACCACGGAGGACCTGGAGGAGATGCTCGACGATTCCTGATCGTCTCGGCATCGGCGTCCGCTCCCCCACACCCATCACGAAAGGCACACCCGCCATGCGCTCCAAGAACTCCGCCGACATCGACCCCGCGCTGCTCGCCCGGCTGACCGCCGCCAGGACGTCCCGCCGTCGCTTCATCGGCGGCGGCGCTGCCGCGGCGGCGGCCCTGGCACTGGGCCCCACCGTGCTGGCGGCCTGCGGCTCCGACAGCGGCAGCGGTTCGTCGTCGCCGACCGCCACCGATGACGGTGCGCCGGCCAGCGGCAATCTGCGGATCTCCAACTGGCCGCTGTACATGGCCGACGGCTTCATCGCCGCCTTCCAGACCGCCACCGGTCTGACCGTCGACTACAAAGAGGACTACAACGACAACGAGGAGTGGTTCGCCAAGGCCAAGGAGCCGCTGTCGCGCGGACAGGACATCGGCGCCGACCTCGTGGTGCCGACGCAGTTCATGGCGGCGCGGCTCAACTCGCTCGGCTGGCTCAACGAGATCAGCGAATCCCGGTGGACCAACAGGAAGAACCTGCTGCCCGAACTGATGGACTCGCCCGCCGATTCGGGACGCAAGTTCAGTGCGCCGTACATGTCCTACATGGTCGGCCTGGCCTACAACCGGGCCGCCACCGGCCGCGACATCACCAAGGTCGACGACCTGTGGGACCCCGCGTTCAAGGGCAAGGTCAGCCTGTTCTCCGACACCCAGGACGGGCTCGGGATGATCATGCAGGCGCAGGGCAACTCGCCGGAGAACGCGGACTCCAAGACCGTTCAGCAGGCGGTGGACCTCATCCGTGAGCAGAAGGACCGCGGCCAGATCCGCCGGTTCACCGGCAACGACTACTCCGACGACCTCGCGGCCGGCAATCTCGTCATCGCACAGGCCTATTCGGGCGACGTCGTGCAGCTGCAGAAGGACAATCCCGACCTGCAGTTCATCGTGCCCGAATCCGGCGGCCTGACGTCGATCGACACCATGGTCATCCCGAACTCGACCAAGAACAAGACCGCCGCCGAGGAGTGGATCAACTACGTCTACGACCGCGCGAACTACGCGAAGCTGATCGCCTTCACCCAGTACGTGCCGGTGCTGTCGGACATGGACGCCGAACTCGACAAACTCGACCCGACGCTGGCGAAGAACGAGCTGATCAACCCGCCGCAGGCCACCCGCGACAAGCTGGCGACCTGGCCCGCGTTGACCGACGAACAGACCCAGGAGTTCAACGCCGCCTACGCCGCGGTCACCGGCGCCTGACCGATGGCAGGCACCGCCACCAGCAGTCGCAGGCGCAGCAGGATCGCGCCCTATCTGATGATCCTGCCCGCACTGGCATACCTGGCAGTCTTCTTCGTCGTGCCGCTGGTCTCGCTGGCGCGCACGTCGCTGTCGTCGTCGGGCGGGTCGGTATACCTTCCGACGCTGACGTTCTCGTGGGAGTTCGGCAATTACGCCGACGCGTTCAGTCGCTACCACGACCAGATCCTGCGGTCGTTCGGATACGCGCTGACCGCGACGGTGGTGTGTCTGCTGCTGGCGTTCCCGCTGGCGTACGTGATCGCCTTCAAGGCGGGCCGGTTCAAGAACCTGATCCTGGGTCTGGTGATCCTGCCGTTCTTCGTCACCTTTCTGATCCGCACCATCGCGTGGAAGACCATCCTGGCCGACGACGGCTGGGTGGTCTCCGCCCTGGGCACCGTCGGGCTGCTGCCCGGTGACGGCCGGCTGCTGTCCACCAGCTGGGCGGTGATCGGCGGGCTGATCTACAACTGGATCATCTTCATGATCCTGCCGCTCTACGTCAGCCTGGAGAAGATCGACCCGCGCTTGGTCGAGGCGTCCAAGGACCTGTACTCGTCGAACACCCGCAGCTTCACCAAAGTGATCCTGCCGCTGGCCCTGCCGGGCGTGCTGGCCGGCAGTCTGCTCGTGTTCATTCCCGCCGCAGGCGATTTCATCAACGCCGAGTATCTCGGCAGCACCCAGACCACGATGATCGGCAACGTGATCCAGCAACAGTTCCTGGTGGTCAAGGACTACCCGGCCGCGGCGGCACTCAGCCTGGTGCTCATGTCGATCATCCTCGCCGGTGTGCTGCTGTACACGCGTGCGCTCGGCACGGAGGACCTGGTATGACGACGCAGGCGGGCGCCGCGGTGGCTGCCGCGGCCCAGGAGGCCGGGCAACCGGCCAAGACGATCAAGGGCAGCCCGCGATGGGGTGACTGGGCCCTGCGGATCGTGGCCGGCCTGGTCCTGCTCTACCTGTTCATCCCGATCTTCGTGATCGTGCTGTTCTCGTTCAACGATCCGAAGGGCAAGTTCAACTACAGCTGGCAGGGTTTCACGCTCGACAACTGGCTCGATCCGTTCAAGTATCCGGCGCTCACCGAGGCGATGAAGCTGAGCCTCAGTGTGGCCGGAGTGTCGACGGCGGTCGCGCTGGTGTTGGGCACGCTGGTGGCGATCGCGCTGGTGCGCCAGCGATTCCGCGGTCAGCGGGCGGTCGACACGTTCCTGATCCTGCCGCTGACGGCGCCCGAGGTGGTGATGGGTGCGTCGCTACTGGTGCTGTTCCTCGACCTGGGCTGGGCGACAGGTTATGTCACGATCCTGTTGGCGCACATCGCGTTCGAGGTCAGCTTCATCGCGATGACGGTGCGGGCCAGGATGCGCGGGTTCGACTGGACCCTGGAGGACGCGTCGATGGATCTGGGTGCGGGTCCGGCCAGGACGTTCTTCAAGGTGACCCTGCCGCTCATCGTTCCGGGCATCATCGCCGCGGCGATGCTGTCGTTCGCGCTGTCGCTCGACGACTTCATCATCACCTACTTCGTGAGTGGCTCGTCGGTCACCTACCCGCTGTATGTGAACGCCGCCGTGAAGGCTGCGGTGCCGCCGCAGATCAACGTGCTGGCCACCGCGATCCTGGTGGTCAGCCTGATCCTGCTCGGCGTGGGAACGCTGCACCGGCGCAAGCGGATCGACGGCTGAGGGCTTCTGCGCTCAGCGGTCGAGCGTCACCGTCACCGAGACCTCACCGCGGTCGTCGCGGTGCGCCACGGCGTGACCCGTGCGGTCGCGGCCCTCGAAGTCGAGCAGGGTGATCGGCGCACCGCCGCCGAGGAAGTTGCGCCACCAGTTCTTCTTGTCAGGCGCGACGACGCCGATGAGGATCGTCTCGCCGCGGCGGCGGTAGCCCACCGGCGTCTCGAACGTGGCGCCCGAACGCCTTCCCACATAGCGGATCACCACCAGGCCGCGGCCGACCAGGCGGCCCACGACGGGCAGGTTCAGCAGCCCGGTCACACCGGCGTTCACGACACCCACGACCGGTGAGTCGAACATCCCTCGCGCCATCGCCACCTCCCTGATGCTCCGACGAGCGTAGCGCTCAGCCGACCTCGGCGGGGACCGGCGCCGGCCGGCTGCCGGCACGCGCGGCGCCGATGCCCGCCGCCACCACGAAACAGATGCCGACCGCCGCCGAGACACCGGGGATCTGGTGCAGCACCACCAAACCGATGATCAGCGCGAACGCCGGTTCCAGGCTCATCAGCGTGCCGAAGGCGGCGGTGGTGAGCCGGCGCAGCGCCAGCAGCTCCAGCGCGAACGGGACCACCGGCAGCAGGACGGCCAGCCCGAGGCCGATCAGCAGGAGTTGCGGTGTGAGCCGGTCGAAGACGTCGGGACCCACCACCGCGGTCGCGACCAGCGCCGCCACCGGCATCGACACCGAGAGACCGCCGATTCCGGCGACCTGGTCACCCACCCGCTGGGTCAGCAGGATGTAGCCCGCCCAGCAGCACGCGGCGGCCAGTGCGTACATCACGCCGACCGGGTCGACGGTGCCCGACCACGGCTCGGTCATCAACAGCACCCCGGCGGCGGCCGAGGCCGGCCACACGATGCGCCCGAGGCCGCGGCCGTGGGCGATCGCCACGGCGAGGGGGCCGAGGAACTCCAGTGCGCTGGCCGTTCCCATCGGGATCCGGTCCAGGGCGGCCATGAACAACAGAGTGACTCCTGCAATGACGACGCCGAGGCCGACACAGGTGGCGAATGTCCGGCGGGTGAACCGCGCGGCGCGTGGCCGCAGCAGGATCAGGAACAGCAGGCCGGCCCAGGCCAGCCGCAGCCAGGCGGCGCCGTCGGCGCCGATCCGATCGATCAGCGCGACCGAGACCGCGACGCCGAGTTGCACCGACAGCATGGCCGCCACGGCCATGAACGCCCCGGTGCGGGTGTGACTGCTGGACATGCCTGAATTGAACGGGAGTCGGACCGTTCGCGTCCACGCGATTTCGACGGACACACCGTTCAGCTTCTACGAACAATCGCTGTCCGCGGTCAGTTGACGAGGTGAATCGCCCCGTCCTGCAGCCGGACCGGGAACGTCCGCAGTCCGAACCGGCTGCCGAGCAACCGGAACATCGCCGAGTACGGACGGAACCCGAAGATCCGGCCCTTCGGCCCCTCCACCATCCGGCCGTTCGTGACGTCGTAGCGCGCGCGGTGCCACGGGCACTCCAGACAGCCCGACGCGGTGACACGGCCGCGGCCCATGCGGGCGTACTGGTGGCGGCAGACGTTGCCGACGGCGAACGGCTCTCCCCCGGGCGTGACGCCGACCGCCAGCACGCCGTGCCGCTCGGTCCTCACCTCCCGGACACCGCGCTCGTCGAGCTGGTCGACGCGGATGAGTAGATCACCCTGCGCCACCGCGGGATTGTCGTGGATGATCGGCGGCAGCACACTGCCGGTGTCGACGCCGCGCTCGTGCGGGTCGTTGCGTAGGCGGACCATGCCCTAACGGTGCCCGGGATGCAGCCGGTCAAACGCGTGCAGTCAGGACGACTGCGACGTCGGTTCGTATCCGCAGATGGCCTCGACCTTGTCGGCCGATGCGCTGGAGGGGTCGAACTCGTAGCCCAGCCACTCGCGCGCCAGCCGCCGGGCGAGCTCCAGGCCCACCACGCGCTGTCCGAAGCAGAGCACCTGGGCGTTGTTGGACAGCACCGATCGCTCGACGGAGAAGCTGTCATGGGCGGTGACAGCGCGGATGCCGGGCACCTTGTTGGCGCTGATCGCCACACCGAGGCCGGTGCCGCACACCAGCAGCGCGCGGTCGGCCTTGCCCTCGGCCACCAGACGCGCGGCGGCGACCGCGATGTGCGGGTAGGCGGTGTTCTCGTCGGTGCCCACGCCGACGTCGGTGACCTCGGCGACGCGGTCGTCTGCCCTCAGGTCGCCCTTGAGGGCTTCCTTGTATTCGTAGCCTGCGTCGTCGGAACCCACGACGATGCGAAGTCGGTCGGTCGTCTGTCGGTCGGTCACTGCGTGTCTCCTCCTGCGGTCAGCGTGAAACAGCCCGCGACGGTGCGCGCGCACATCGCCAGCGACGTGGCGCCGGCGTCGGGGGTGCCGACGCTGCGCTCGGCCAGCGGTCGGGCGCGGCCGACCTTTGGCCGCATCTCGGCGGTCGCGCGGGCCGCCTCGGTCGCGGTCTCGGCGGCCGATGTCCAGGCCTGTTGCCAGGATTCGCCGTCGGCGGTCCTGCGCTCGAGTTCCTCGACGAACGGCAGCAGCGCGTCGAGCATGGTCTTGTCACCGGGCGCCGCTCCGCCCAGTTGGATCAACGCGTCATAGCCGTCGCGCATGCCCGCGGCCACGGTGGCGGAGTCCGGGCGGCCGGTGTCGCCGAGACGTGCCCCGAGGGCGCTGAGCAGCGCACCCCACAGCACGCCGGACGTGCCGCCGGCCTTGGCCGCCCAC
>NZ_JAUMSQ010000389.1:0-6368 GCF_030519285.1 Mycolicibacterium arseniciresistens | reverse complement strand
GAGAGTCGCGGTGGTGGGCCGCACGGCCGCCGCACTCGACCGCGCCGTGGCGCAGCTGACCGAACTGGGCAGCCCCGATGCGGTCGCCCTCGCCGGCGACGTCGGCGACACCGACGCTGTCGGCCGCATCTTCGAGGCGGTGGCGCAGCGCTGGGGCGGCGGCCTCAACGTGCTGATCAACGCGGTCGGGCCGACCGTGCGGGGCACGTTCGAGGAGTTGACCGACGCGCAGTGGCGGGAGGCCGTCGACCAGGGCGCGATGGGCATGGTGCACTGCGTCCGGGCGGCGCTGCCGTTGTTGCGCCGCGCCGAGTGGGCCAGGATCGTCAACTTCTCCGCGCACTCGACGCAACGTCAGACCGTCATCCTGCCCGCCTACACCGCCGCCAAGGCGATGGTGACGAGCATTTCGAAGAATCTGTCCCTGCTGCTGGCCAGGGACGAGATCATGGTCAACGTGGTCTCGCCGGGCAGCATCGCGACCGAGGCGCTGCGCGGCTGGGCGTCGACGGTCGGTGTCGACGGTGACGACCCGCATGCCCTGATGTCCGCGATCGACGAGCACTTCGGCCACCCCGCCCACCTGCCGCGTGCGGGGCTGCCGGACGAAGTCGGGCCGGTGGCAGCGTTTCTGGCGTCGCGTCGCAACTCCTACATGACCGGCGCGAACGTCAACGTCGACGGCGGCAGCGACTTCACCTAGACGGATCTGATCGACGAGGGAGGTCGACGTGGAACGAGTTGTCCGGGCGGCTCACGCGCGGCTCCGACAGGTCCGTCGACGGACCGTCGGCGGGCCGCCGCGCGCTTGCGGAAGGCGCTACCGATAGGTGTACAGTATGTCCATTAGTTCAGCTGGTGACACGTCCGAGGAGGTCGACTTGGCCGGTGCGTCCGAGGGCATCGCGGAAGCCGTGGCCGATCGCCCGCGCGGCGGCAACGACGCCGTCCGCTACGAGGTCCACGACACCGGCGTGGCGGTGGTGACCTTCAACCGGCCGGAGCGGATGAACGCCTGGGGCGGCGGCCTCGCGGCCGGCTTCTACTCCGCGCTCGACGCCGCCGAGGCCGACCCCGCCGTCCGGGTGGTGGTGCTGACGGGCAGCGGGCGGGCCTTCTGCGCGGGCGCCGACATGGGCGATCTGTCGTCGATCGAGGGCGCCTCCACCGGCGGTGACACCGACGTCACGAAGATGGTCGGTGAACGCCACCCACACTTCGTCACGTCGCTGCGCACCCCGATCATCGCCGCGGTCAACGGCGCCTGCGCCGGGATCGGGCTCACCCAGGCGCTGATGTGCGACGTGCGGTTCGCCGCCGCGGGCGCGAAGTTCACCACGTCGTTCGCCAGGCGCGGACTCATTGCCGAATACGGGATCTCGTGGATCCTGCCGCGCGTGGTGGGCTGGGGCGCGGCGATGGACCTGCTGCTGAGCGGCCGGGTGTTCCACGCCGAAGAGGCCGCCGAACTGGGACTGGTCAAGGCCGTCGTGCCCGCCGACGAGCTGATGCCGACCGCGATGGCCTACGCCGAGGACATCGCCGCGAACTGTGCGCCGAGCGCGCTGGCGGTGATCAAGCAGCAGCTCTACGGCGATGCCATGAGCGGAGTCGTGGAGACCAGCGCGAGGGCCGAGCGGCTCATGCACGAGTCGATGCTGCGGCCCGACTTCATCGAGGGCATCACGGCGTTCTTCGAGAAGCGGCCCCCGAATTTCCCGCCCATGGGCGAGGCGACAGCCACCGGAGAGGACTCAGCCGAATGACGTTGGACTACCGCGCCATCGACGTGGACAACCACTACTACGAGCCGATCGACTCCTTCACCCGGCACCTGCCCAAGGAGTTCAAGCGCAGGGGCGTCCAGATGCTCACCGAGGGCAAGCGCACCTTCGCCGTCATGGGTGGCGTCGTCAACCACTTCATCCCGAACCCCACCTTCGACCCGATCATCGAGCCGGGGTGTCTGGATCTTCTGTTCCGCGGCGAGATCCCCGAAGGCGTCGAACCGGCGTCGCTGATGAAGGTGGACCGCCTCGCCGATCACCCCGAGTACCAGAACCGCGATGCGCGGCTCGCGGTGCTCGACCGGCAGAACCTCGAGACGGTGTTCATGCTGCCGACGTTCGCGTGCGGAGTCGAAGAGGCGCTCAAGCACGACATCGAGGCCACCATGGCGTCGGTGCACGCGTTCAACCTGTGGCTCGACGAGGACTGGGGCTTCGACCGTCCCGACCACCGCTTCCTGTCGGCGCCGATCATCTCGCTGGCCGACCCGCAGAAGGCGGTCGAGGAGGTGGAGTTCGTCCTCGGCCGTGGCGCCAAGATCGTCTGCGTGCGGCCCGCCCCGGTGCCCGGTGTGGTCAAGCCGCGCTCGCTCGGCGACCCGGCGCACGATCCGGTGTGGGCGCGGCTGGCCGAAGCCGGTGTGCCGGTGGTCTTCCACCTGTCCGACAGCGGCTATCTGGCGATCGCGGCGCTCTGGGGTGGCAAGGCGACGTTCGAGGGCTTCGGCAAGAAGGACCCCCTCGACCAGGTACTGCTCGACGACCGCGCCATCCACGACTCGATGGCCTCGATGATCGTCCACCAGGTCTTCACCCGGCATCCCACCCTGCGGGTCGCCAGCATCGAGAACGGTTCGTACTTCGTCTACCGGCTGATCAAGCGACTGAAGAAGGCCGCCAACACCGCGCCCCACCATTTCAGGGAGAACCCGGTGGAGCAGCTGCGCAACAACGTCTGGATCGCCCCCTACTACGAGGACGACGTGAAGCTGCTCGCCGAGACCATCGGTGTGGACAAGATCCTGTTCGGATCGGACTGGCCGCACGGCGAGGGCCTTGCCGATCCGATGACCTTCACCGCCGACATCCCGCAGTTCCCCGAGTTCAGCGCCGAGGACACCCGGAAGGTGATGCGCGACAACGCGCTCACCCTCCTCGGCGCCGACGTCACAGCGAACGCCTGACCGCCGTCATGGCCGAGTGGACGATAGGCGACGTCGTCGACGCCGTCGCCGACGCCGTCGGTGACCGCACCATGACGGTATGCGGTGACCGCCGGACCACCTACCGCGAGATGGCGGACAACAGCCGGCGGTTCGCGAACTTCCTCGCCGACAGGGGATTCGGCGCCCACTGCGAGCGGGACGCACTGGACAACTGGGAGTGCGGCCAGGATCGCGTCGCGCTGATCATGTACAACGACCGGTACCCCGAGATGGTGGTGGGCGCACTCAAGGCACGCTGCGTCCCGGTGAACGTCAACCACAACTACTCACCGCGCGAAGTGGCCGAACTGCTCGACTACGTCAAGCCCAGGGCCGTCGTCTACCACCGATCGCTGGGCGCCAAGTTCGCCGACGTGCTGCCCCCGGCAGGCGCCGACCTGCTCGTCGCGGTGGACGACGGCAGCGACGTGTCCGACCTCGCCGGCGCGGTGCCGCTCGAACAGGGGCTGGCACAGGGCGATCCGGAGCGCCTGATCGCCGGGTCGCCGGACGACCTGATCATGTACTGCACGGGTGGGACGACGGGCAGGCCGAAAGGCGTGCTGTGGCGGCAGAGCGACTCCTACGTGTCGTCGATGGTGGGGGCCGACCACGAATCGGTCGCCGAGATCCACGAGCGGGTGAGCGGCAGCCCTGGGGCACCCTGGTTCGCCGTATCCCCGCTGATGCACGCCGCCGGGCTGTGGACCGTCTTCTCGGGGGCGCTGGCCGGTCAGACCGTCGTCGTCTACGACGACCGGACGAGGTTCGATCCGAAGACGGTGTGGGAGACCGCCGAGCGGGAGAAGGTCGGCCTGATGACGATGGTCGGCGACGCCTACGCCGCACCGCTGATCGAGGAGCTGAAGCGGCGTCACTACGACCTGTCGGCGCTGTACGCGATCGGCACCGGCGGCGCCGCGACCAACCCGAAACACCGTGCTGCGCTGCTGGACCTGTTGCCGCAGCTCACCCTGATCAACGGCTACGGCTCCTCGGAGACGGGCAACGTCGCATTCGGCCACAGCAGCCAGGGCAGCAGCCGGGACACGTTCGACCTGCGCGTCGGCGGCACGATCGCCTCCGACGACCTCACCCGGTTCGTGTCACCCGGCGAGGACACCGTCGGCTGGGTGGTGCGCACCGGCCGGATCCCGCTGGGCTACTTCGATGACCCGGAGGCGACCCGGCGGACGTTCCCGGTGGTCGAGGGCCAGCGCGTGGTGGTGTCGGGGGATCGCGCCGCACTCGAACCCGACGGCACCATGCGGCTGTTCGGCCGCGACTCGCTCGTCGTGAACACCGGAGGGGAGAAGGTGTTCGTCGAGGAGGTGGAGGCGGTGCTGCGGATCCAGCCCGGTGTCGCCGACGCGGTCGTGGTCGGCCGGGACAGCGAGCGCTGGGGCCAGGAGATCGTCGCCCTCGTCCAGGCCCATCCCGGAGTCACCGTCGACGCGGCGGCGCTGCACGCCGCCTGCGTCGAGCAGCTGGCCCGGTTCAAGGCGCCCAAGGAGTTCCTCGCCGTCGAGCGGGTGCGCCGGCTCGGCAACGGCAAGGCCGACTACCGCTGGGCCAGAACCGAAGTGGCGCAGCGCGCCGCCGTTGCGAGCCCGTCATGACCGGAGACGCCAGGCCTGAGGTGATCGACTGCCTGGTCAACGTGCACTTCGGCGAGACGGCCAAGCAGCCCGACTTCATGCTCAAGGTCCGCGACGACTACTTCAAGGGGCCGTCCTCGCTCTACGATCCGGTCGACCTGCCGCAGCTGCTCGACGAGATGGACGCCCACGGCGTCGTCAAGGCGATCCTGATGGACAACCTGCGCACGCCGTCGGTGACGGCCCGCAAGTTCGTGGCGGAGCGGCCGGACAGGTTCGCGCTGGCGATCGGGGGAATCGACCTGCTGCGCCCGGTCCCCGCCCTGCGCGAGTTGTCCGCCGTGCAGCGCGATCTCCCGGTGGCGTACGCCGTTGTCGGACCAAGCTTCTGGGGCGACGGGATGTACCCGCCCAGCGACGCCGTGTACTACCCGCTGTACGCCAAGTGTGCGGAGCTGGAACTGCCGCTGTGCGTCAACACCGGCATCCCCGGCCCGCCAATCCCCGGGGAGGCGCAGCACCCGATCCACCTCGACCGGGTGTGCGTGCGGTTCCCCGAACTGAAGCTCTGCATGATCCACGGCGCCGATCCGTGGTGGGACGTCGCCATCCGGCTGCTCATCAAATACCGCAACCTCCGGTTGATGACGTCGGCCTGGTCGCCGAAGCGATTGCCCGACAGCCTGTTGCACTACATGCGCACCCGCGGCCGCGACAAGGTCATCTTCGCCTCCGACTGGCCGGTGCTGCGCCAGAGCCGCGTGGTTCCCGAGGCGCTGGCGCTGGACCTGCCGCCCGACGTGCTCGACAACTACCTCCACCACAACGCCGCAGAGTTCTTCTTCGGCAGCCGACGCGAGGAGATCTGACCGATGGACCGGTACGAACTGCGCAGACAGGACTACAGCCTGTCCGAGGACCACCAGGCGGTCCAGGAGGCGTATCGAGACTTCTTCACGGCGCACTGCTCGATCGACACCGTGCGGGCGGCCGAGGCGTCGGGCTTCGACAAGAGCCTGTGGGAGCGGCTGTGCGCGACGGGCGCCACCACGATGGCCGTGCCCGAGGACGCCGGCGGCGATGGCGCGACGCTGGTCGACCTGACGCTGGTCGCCGAGGAGATCGGCCGCGCGCTCGCGCCGGTGCCGTGGATCGACCACGTCTGTGCCACCCGGCTGCTCGCCCGGCTGGGCGCGCTCGGCTCCGACTCCGCCGAGATCGTCAGCGGCACCCGCATCGTCGGACTCGACGCGCGGGAGGAGGACGGACCCGGTGTCCGGCTCATCCCGTCGGGTTCGATCGCCGACCACATCGTGCTGCGGGACGGGGACGCGGTCGTGCGGCTCACGTTCGACACCCGGCCGGCCCGGGTCGACAACATCGGCAAGTTGCCGATGGCGTGGGTGGATCCCGCCGCGGCGGACAGCCGCACGGTGCTCGCCGAGGGCCCGGACGCGCTCGCGGCGTACCAGCGCGCGCTCGACGAGTGGCGGGTGCTGACGGCCGCCGCGCTGGTGGGTCTGGTCGAGGAGACCATGACGATCGCCGTTGAGTTCGCCAAGACCCGCTACACCCTCGGCGTCCCGATATCGACGCTGCAGGGCATCTCCCATCCGCTGGCGAACATGGCCATCGCCGTGCAGGGCGGCCGCGGCCTCGCGCGGCGGGCGGCCTGGTTCGGCGACAACGAACCCGACGAGCGGCCGGAGCTGGCGCCGTCGGCGTTCGTGTTCATGGCGGAAGAGGCGCCGCGGGCCGCCACCATGGCGGTGCACGTG
>NZ_JAUMSQ010000388.1:0-6471 GCF_030519285.1 Mycolicibacterium arseniciresistens | reverse complement strand
GGGGGCGGCGCGGATGGGCCCGGCGGTGGTCCCGGAGGCGGCGGTCCCGCGGGCGGGGCGCCGCCACCTACGGGTTGGTAGGCCGAGTCGTCGGGCGCGATCGGTATTGGGTCGGACGTGGTGCCGGGCCCACCCGGCATCAATTTGGGGTCGGTGTAGATCAGCTTGCCGGGGGAGGGGACCGAGGTGAGAAGCGGGTTGATCGGAAACGGAAGCAAGTTGAAGTTCAGCCGGTCCAGCCCGGGGCCGAGGAACTGCGAACAGAGCTTGCTGGTCTCGCTGGAGGTGGCGTTCTCGAGCGCGCCGATCATGCCGCAGAAGAACAGCGTCGGGTTGGCCATGTTGTTGAAGATGAACACGCCGCTGGCGCCTCCGGTGCGCGGATCCATCATGTTGTAGGCGTTGGCGATCGCCGAGGGCGCGATGTGCAGGACCTGTTCCAGGTCGGGCTGATGGTCGACCAGGTTCTGCGTCACATTCACCAGGCGCTGTAGCTGTTCGGACGTCCGGTCACGGCTGCCCGCCACGAAGCGCTGCACGTCGCCCACGGCCTCGGACAGGTTGGTAAGGGCCGCGTCGAGGTCGTCGCGACTTCCGTCGAGAACGCTCGACAGGGTGGCGAGCCGGTCCTGGAACGAGACGATCTGCTCATTGCTGTCGCGCAGCACCGCGACGAACGTCTGGAGATTCTCGATCATGGCGGTGATGTCGCCGCTTCCGTTGGCGAGGACCCTGCTGATGCCGGCCAGTTGGGACACCGTTTGGCGCAGCTTCGCTCCGTTGCCCTCCATCGCACCGGCGGCGCTGTCGATGAACCGGCCGACCGAACTCGTCGACACCGGCCCGGTCGGCCCCAGGTCGGTGGCCAGGCGGTTCAGCTGCTCCTTGACCTCGTCCCATTCGACGGGTACAGCGGTCCGGTCCAGCGGAATCACCCCGCCGTCGGGCATGGTGGGGCCTTCGCCACCGGACGGGGTGAGCCCGACGAAGCGGGCCGACACGAGGTTCTGCGCGACGATCACGGCTTTGGCGGCGGCGGCCACCCGGACCCCGTGAGCGACCTCCATGGTCAGCAGGGTCTGGGTTCCGTCGGGCTGGATCCCGGTGACGGTGCCCACCTTTACGCCGGCGATCCGGACCTCGTCACCGGGGTAGATGGAGCTGGCGCTGGTGAAGATCGCGGTGATGGCGGTCGGGCGGAACACGTGCCGGTGGACGAGGAAGGCGCCGGCGGCGACGATCAGCACGACGAGTGTCACGGCGGCGGACCGCACCAGTGCGGGTCGGGTCATCGCGGCGGTCTCTCGGGAATACCGTTGCGCGGGAACGGTATCTCCGCCCTGGGCCCGACGTTGTCGGGTGGCTGTCCGGCATTGACGCCGCGCCGGAAGCCGAACGCGTAGTCGAAGAACGGCTGCAGGACGAACGGCAGGTCCAGGTTCGGGATGTAGGCGGAGTAGAACGGGCCGCTGGCGACCGTCTCGCCGAGGGTGATCTGGAACTTGGCCAGACGCGGCAGCGCGGTGGCGATGTTGTCGCGCTGGCGTTCGAGCATCGCGAGTACTTCGTTCAGCTGATCGAGGGTGGGGGCGAGCTCCTGCTCGTTGTCACGCACCAGCCCGGACACCTGTTCGGCGAGGGCCGATGTGTAGGCCAGCAGTTCCACGATGACCTGTCGCCGCTCCGACAGCGTGCCCACCAGCGCGTCGGCATTGAGGATCAGGGTGGAGATCTGATCACTGCGCCCGGCGAGGATCTCGGTGACGTCGCGGCCGCTGGCGAACAGCGCGCCGAGAGAGTCGTCGCGTTCGTTGAGTGCCTTCGAGATCCGCGTCAAACCGTCGAATGTCGGTCCGAGCTGCGGGGCGATCTGGTCGATCGTCGTCGACAGGGTGTCCAGCGCCATGTTGACATCGCCAGTGTCGGTGGCGGCGGTGTTGCTGGTGAGCTCACCGACAGCGTCGGTCAGCGTGTACGGAGAGAAGGTGCGCGACAGCGGGATCACGTCGGCCTGCCCCAGCGTGCCCTCGCCGGACGACTCCAGCGCCAGCACGCGCTCACCCAGCAGCGTGCCCGTACGGATGTGGGCCGTGGTTTGCGACCCGAGGTCCACCTTGCCGTCCGTGGTGAAGGTGATCAGCGCGTTGGGGTCCTGCAGCGAGATGCCGGTGACGGTGCCGATGGTCATCCCGGAGATCGTCACCTTGTTACCCACCGCCAGCCCGCTGGCGTCGGCGAACACCGCCTGGTGGCGGACCGACGTCGCCCAGCCGATCAGCCTCTCCGGCGAGAGCCCGACGGCCACGATCAGCACGGCCAGCACCAGGCCGATGAAGCCGGCCCGGATGACCCCTGCGCCGCGGTATTTGAGCATCAGTTCTCAGCGCACCTTCCGCCGTCCTGCGAGTAGACCGGGAAGACCGCGGTCCGGCCCTGCAGATCGGTGACGCGCACGCCGAGCGAGCAGATGTAGTAGTTGACGAAGCTGCCGTAGGAGCCGATGCGCACCAGCTTGCGGTAGTTCTCGGGCGCCTTGACCAACGCGGTCTCGAGACGGTCCAGCTCGTTGACCAGATTCGGTGCCAGGGCGCTGAGTTCGTCGACCGTGGCGGCCAGCGGCGCGCGGGTATCGTCGAGCAGGTCGGTGAGCGAGGCGGTGCCTGCGGCCAGCGAGTCGATGGCGGTGCCGATCGGTTCGCGTTCGACGGCCAGTTCGGAGACCAGGCGCTCGAGGCGGTCCAACGCACCGGAGAATTCGTCGCCCTGATCGCTGAGCGTCGCGAGCGTCGTGCGCAGGTTCTCGATCACCTGGTCGATGACCTGACTCTTGTCGGCCAGCGCGTTGGAGAACGACGACGTCCGGGAGAGCAGCGATTCCGCGGCGTCGCCCTGCCCCTGGACGATCTGGATGAGTGAGGCGGACAGTGCGTTGACGTCGTCTGCGTTGAGGCCCCGAATCACCGGTTTCAGACCGCCGAGCAGCAGATCGAGATCGAGTGCCGGTGCGGTCCGGTCGGCGGGGATACGGGCTCCGGCGGGCAGGAGCGTCGTCTCGCCCACGTCGTCGACCAGTTCCAGGAAGCGGTCACCGACGAGGTTGAGATACCGCACCACCGCGCGTGTCCCGGTGGTCAACACCACCGCACGGTCGGCATCGAAGGTCACCACGATGCTCTTGTCGTCCTGCAGAGAAAGCTCTTTCACGCTGCCGACCCGCACCCCGGCGTAGCGCACCGTCTCTCCGGCGCGAAGGCTGGAGACGTCGGTGAAGACGGCGGAGTACTCGTTGGTCGGGCCGGTGCGGTACTGACCGAACACGGCGAACAGGCAGGCGGTGAGTGTCAGCATCACCACGGTGAACGCGCCGATCCGGACGGCGGGCACGCCGGGCCTGCGACTCATCCGGGTTGCCCGATCTGGGCGCTGTTGCGGGGCGGGCCGTCCTGCGGGCCGAACAGAATCTGCTTGAGCAGGTCGGAGTTGAGCACGATGCCGCGGTTGTTGTACTTCCAGGGATTGGCGCCGGTGTCGGCGATGACGAACGGCGGCGCTTTGCCGTACGGCACGGCGGGCAGGTCGGTGCACTGCGGGCCGCCCGTCGCGGCGACCTTCGGCAGGTCCGCCGGGTACCGGTAACGCTCCTGCCCCCAGAAGAATCCGGCGAGCACCTCCACGCCGGGCACGTTGAGCGGTCCGTTGTTCGACATCACGTTCAGCGACTGGAGTCCGCAGGTGAGCGCGCCGCGGTAGTCGTCGGTCAGAGTGGTGACCGGTGTCAGCAGCCGCAGCACGTCGGCGAGCGGCTGGCGGTTCTGCTCCAGCACCGGGGTGCCGACGTCGCCCAGGCCGATGAGGCTGACGAGCAGTGTGTCCAGGTCGTCCTGCCGGTCGACCACGGTGCGACTGAGCGTGGCGGCGTTGTCTGCGACGGTCAGCAGATCGGGCGCGGCGTCGGCGTAGGCGGCGAGCACCCCGGGCGCCGTGGCCAGGTCATGGTTCAATGCGTCGAGATGCGGGTTGATCTTCGCCAGTGCGGAATTGAGATCCTGCAGTGCGGTGCCGATCCGATCGCCACGGCCGTTCACCGCCGCGGCGATGGCGCCGAGCGTCTCGCTGAGCTTTTCCGGCTGCACCGTCGAGAGCACCGAGACAAGCTGCTCGAAGAGGGTGTTCACCTCGAGCATCACCCGGTCGGTGTCGAGCACCTGACCCGGCTGGATCGATGCCTCCGACGGATGTTCGGGTGGGATCAGCCGAATCACTTTGGCGCCGAACACTGTTGTCGACGCGATGTGGACGTTGACGTTGGCGGGGATGACATCGGCCTGGCGCGGTTCGATCGACAACCGGATGGCCGCGCGGCCATCGGGCAGGTCGTCGATCGCCTCGACCTTGCCGATCTGGACGCCGTGGATCTGGACCTTGGCATCGGGGTTCATCACCAGGCCGGCGCGGGGTGACAGCACTGTCAGAGGGACCGATTCGGCGAAGCCGTCGCGGAAGAACGTCGCGGACAATGCCACCAGTCCGATGACGAGCGCGACGCTTGCGACGCCCATCAGTGGACGCACGACTGCGGCCTTCACCCCTGCTCCTTCCCCCCGTCCCGCGATCCGATGGTGTGCCGGTCCGCCGGTCAGCCCCCCGCGAACGAGTGCCGCGGAATGGTCAGGGGCAGGTCGACGGAGCTCAGCAGGCCCGGATGCGCCGCGGCGACATAGGGGATCGCGTTCACCACGCGCATAGCCGTCGACACCATCGCCCCTGCACCGGAGGTCATTTCGGGAATCCCGGCCCGTACCGGGTCGCGCAGGGTGGACGCCAGCGTGCAGTCGATGTCGGGGTCTCCGGTGATCTGCACACGGTAGGAGAGGTCGCCGATACCCCGCGGCCAGTCCGGCGCGACGTCGTGGGCGAGGCGGGTGACGTGTTCGATCACGACGGCCTCGCGGCCGTCGACGATCCCGATCGCCTGCATGCGCAGTGCGCCACAGGTCCCGGCTTCGACGGTGCCCATGGCGACCTCGAGCGTCCGGTCGGTCACCGCACGGTCGAAGGTCTCGCGGACCTCCTGCACCTCGACACCGAGTGCGTCGGCGACGAGCCGGATCTGGCCCTGCCATTCGCCGGCGATGGCGCCGGGGAAGCCGATCCACGGCTCGTACTCGAGGGGCCTGCCGAATCCCAGCGCGTCGCTCATGATGTCCGGGACGCCGTAGTCGTCATACAGCCCCATCTCGAAACAGTGGATCTTTTCGATGGACGACGATTGGGTGGCGAGGACCAGCGGCAGATAGTCGGCGGCGAAACCGGGTTCGATCCCCGACGCGTAGAGCGAGGCCTGGCCCTCCTTCGCGGCGGTGACGAGCTGGTCCCGCCATTCGGCCGGTTCGTAGGCCTGCGGGTTGACCAACCGTGTGGTGCTGGTGGTCACGACGTTGATCCCCGCGCTGAGCAGCTTGACGTAGTCGGGGATGGCCAGCGCGTCGCGTTCCGGGCCGCTCGCGGCGTACACCACGCAGTCCGGCCGCAGCGCGATCAGTTCGTCGGCGTCGCCGGTGGTGGCCAGCCCGATCGGCTCGCCGTTGGCGAGCTCGCCGGCATCCTTGCCGACCTTGTCCGGCGAGTGGACCCAGACCCCGACGAGGTCGAGGTCGGGTCGCGCGTCGATCGTCCGGATCGCGATGGACCCGATCCCGCCCGTCGACCAGACGACGACCCGGTGCGGTGCCGCTGACGGCGTTCCGGCGTTGATCATGGGCCCTCCACCTCGGAATAAAACCTAACGTTTGCTCCGGAAAGTAACAGTAGCTACCAGGCCGGTCAAGGGTCGGACCGATCCAGGTGACATGAATCCGGCAGGACACCGGGTGTGGTACGGAAAAGCCCGGCGAATCCTCGCATTCGGCTACACAGAACAAAAGTTAGGTTAGAGTCGCACACCGTGACGGCTCCTGCTGCGAGGTGGCGTTGATGTTCACCATGCGGTTCGACATGCGGACGTCGGCGGGGGCCGCAGCCCGGCCCGACCTGTATGCGGCGGCCGTGGAGATGTGCGAGTGGGCCGAGACGCGCGGTGCGCTCGTCGCCGTCCTCTCCGAGCACCATGCCACCGACGATGGACACCTGGCCGCACCGCACCTGCTGGCGGCCGCGATCGCCGCTCGCACCCGGCAACTCGGCATCCTGCTTGCCGCCGTACCGATCCCGTTCTGGGATCCGGTGCGGCTGGCCGAGGAGATGGCCGCGCTGGACATCATCAGCCGGGGCAGGGTGTCCTATGCCTTCGGGATCGGGCATCGCGAGGCGGAGTACGAACACTTCGGGGTGGAGCAGCGCACCCGCGGGCGGTCGGCCGACCAGCGATTGGCATTGGTGCTGCGGATGATTCGGGGCGAAGCGGTCGAGATCGACGGCCGTCGGGTCCGGATCAGCCCGCCGTGCGTGACGGCGGGCGGTCCGGCGGTCCTC
>NZ_JAUMSQ010000387.1:0-6503 GCF_030519285.1 Mycolicibacterium arseniciresistens | reverse complement strand
ACCTGCTCGCCCAGTCGCTCCGGGCCGCGGGCCGCCAGCACCACCGTGGCGCCGGGCGCCAGCCGCACGGCGAGTTCGGTGCCGATCTCGCTGCGGCCGCCGAAGACGACGACGACGCCGGGTGCGAGCCTGTCAGCCGTGTCGGCCGTGTCTTTCACAGCTGCGATTATGTCCTGCGCTAGCGTGGGCGTTGATGGCGAAGGCAACGACCCGGCTCACCAACGACGCGATCGCGTTCCTCACCGAACGCCATCTCGCCATGCTGACCACGCTGCGGGCGGACAACTCGCCGCACGTGGTGGCGGTCGGCTTCACCTTCGACCCCAAGACCCACATCGCGCGTGTCATCACCACCGGCGGCTCTCAGAAGGCGGTGAACGCCGACCAGCGCGGCGCGGCCGTGCTCAGTCAGGTCGACGGCGCGCGCTGGCTGTCGCTCGAGGGCAAATCCGCCGTCAACACCGACCCCGAGGCGGTGCGCGACGCGGAACTGCGCTACGCGCAGCGGTACCGCACGCCGCGGGTGAATCCGCGCCGCGTGGTCATCGAGGTGCGGGTGGAGCGGGTACTCGGCTCCTCCGACCTGCTCGACCGCGGCGAGGACTGAGCTCCCCGGGCCCCGCGCGTCACACCGTCGCGGCGGGACCTGCCGGCACCACGATCAGCTCGTGCGGTCTGCTGTTGACCGGCAGCACGCCGTCGTCGGTGACGATCACGATGTCCTCGATGCGGGCACCCCACTGCCCCGGGAAGTAGATGCCCGGCTCGACGCTGAACGCCATCCCGGGTTCGAGCGGCAGGTCGTTACCGGCCACCACGTAGGGCTCCTCGTGCACCGACAGCCCGATGCCATGCCCGGTGCGGTGCACGAACGCCTCGGCCAGACCCTCGGCGGCCAGCACGTCGCGGGCCGCGGCGTCGACCTGCTCGGCGGTCACCCCGGGGCGGACGGCCTGCACGGCGGCGCGCTGTGCCCGCTGCAGCACCGCGTAGCGCCGGGCCACCTCGGGATCCGGCTCGCCGATGCTGTAGGACCGGGTGGAGTCCGAGTTGTATCCCGGCTCGACCGGTCCACCGATGTCAACGACCACGATGTCGCCGGCCCGCAGTTCGCGGTCCGAGCATTCGTGGTGCGGGTCGGCGCCGTGCGGGCCCGAGCCGACGATGATGAACGCGACCTCCGAATGTCCTTCGTCGACAATCGCTTTCGCGATGTCTGCCGCCACGTCGGCCTCGGTGCGGCCCGGCACCAGGAACTCGGGCACCCGCTCGTGCACCCGGTCGATCGCCGCGCCCGCCGTGCGCAGCGCGTCGATCTCGGCGGCGTCCTTGACCATCCGCAGCCGCCGCAGCACATCGGTGGCCAGCACCGGGACCACGCCGAGCACCCCGGCCAGCGGCAGCAGGTGCAGGGCCGGCATCGCGTCGGTGACCGCGGTGGCGGCAGGCGCCCCGCCGAGCGCCTCGGCCACCAGCCGGTAGGGGTCGTCGCCGTCCACCCAGTCGCGCACGGCCACGCCGAGTTCGGTGACCGCGGACTCCCTGAGTGCGGCCAGCTCGAGCCGAGGCACCACCACCGTCGGCGCTCCAGTGGCCGGAACCACCAGTGCGGTCAGCCGCTCGAAGGTCTGCGCCCGCGACCCGGTCAGGTAGCGCAGGTCGTAGCCGGGGGTGATGACCAGGCCGGCCAGCCCGGCCTCGGCGGTGGCCTCCGCGGCGGCGGCCAGTCGGCGGGCGTACACATCGGAATCGAAACGGGCGGAACTCATGGCTGAAAGGCTAATCGCCGCCAGTAGTGTGAGCCGAATGCTGCGCGACATCCGCGAACTCACCGACAGTCACGAGTACGCCGAGGAGTTGCGGCGGCGCTGGGGCGGCCTGCTCAGCTACCGCTACATCGGCAGGCAGTACGCGACCATGGATCCGCGGGACGTCGACGACACCGTCGTGGTGCGCCACGACATGCGCAATCCCACCGGCGGCCTGCTGCTGGCGGTGCTGTCGATCGCGGCGCCCGAGAGCGGGCACATGTCCGACCTCGAGGCGGTGCCCAACCCCGTCGTGCACTCGTGCCAGATCATCGACCCCGGCCGCGACGTCCGCCGCTTCGAGGTGGTGTCCGAGGAGCTGCGCCGTGGCAGGCAGATGGGCTACAGCCGGGCCAAGATCGTCGACGCCGACCGGCCGGACCGCGTGCTCGCACTGATCGAGGGCCAGGGCGTCAGCATCGGCGTCCCGCCGGAGGGGCTGCAGAAGATGGAGGTGGACAACATCGAGGTGGTCGACTCGCCGGACCTGCCCCCGCTGTGGCAGGTATTCGGCGGGCACCGCAGGCCCGACGGGCACTGGGCGCTGCCCGAGCTCTCGGCCGACGTGGCCTCGCCGGACGCCGCCCTGCACATCGGGCCCCAGTTCGTCCTGCTCGAGACGGCGGCCACCGACGCGGCGGCCCGGCTCGCGGGCACCGGCCGGCTGCAGGGCGCGTCGTCACACGTCATGTTCATGGCGCGCGGCACGGCCGGGCCGTTCCGCGCCGAGTCCGAAGCCATGACCGGCGCCGACGGCCTGGTCGCGGCCAGGGTGGTGCTCTACGACGAAGGCAACGGCGACCGGCCGATCACCAGCGGCGCCTACGTGTTCGAGAGCGCACGATGAGCGGGCCGCTGCTGCTGCTCGACGGGGCCAGCATGTGGTTCCGGTCCTACTTCGCGCTGCCGTCGTCGATCACCGCGCCCGACGGCAGGCCGGTCAACGCGCTGCGCGGCTTCCTCGACGCGGTGGCGATGCTGATCGGCCGCGAACGGCCGAGCCGGCTGGTGGTGTGCCGCGACGACGACTGGCGCCCGCAGTGGCGGGTGGACCTGATCCCGTCGTACAAGGCGCATCGCGTCGCCGAGGCCGAACCGGCGGGCACCCCCGACGTCGAGGAGGTGCCTGACGAGCTGACCCCGCAGGTGGACATGATCATGGCGATGCTCGATGCGTTCGGCATCGCCACCGCCGGCGCGCCCGGATACGAGGCCGACGACGTGCTGGGCACCCTCGCCGCCCGCGAACGCAAGGACCGGGTCGTCGTGGTCAGCGGGGACCGCGACCTCCTGCAGCTGGTCGCCGACGACCCCGTCCAGGTCAGGGTGCTCTACCTGGGCCGCGGCATGTCCAAGGCCTCGATGTTCGGCCCCGCGGAGGTCGCCGACCAGTACCACGTGCCGGTCGAGCGGGCCGGGCCTGCTTACGCCGAACTGGCGCTGCTGCGCGGCGACCCGTCCGACGGTCTGCCCGGCGTCCCGGGCGTCGGCGAGAAGACGGCGGCCACCCTGCTCGCGCAGTACGGCTCGCTGGAGGCGATCGTGGCCGCCGCCGACGACCCGAAGTCGAAGATGAGCAAGGCCTACCGCAAGAAGCTGCTCGCGGCGACGGACTACATCGAGGCCGCCGGGCCGGTGGTGCGGGTGGCCCACGACGCGCCCGTCACCTTCACCACCGAGTCCGACACGCTGCCGCTGGCCGCCGTCCATCCGCGCAAGGTCGCCGACCTGGCCGGCGAACTGGGCGTCACGTCATCGGTCGGGCGCCTGCAGAAAGCGCTCGACGAGCTTCCGGACTAGCGGGGCCTGCCGACCTCGTAGGTTCCGTCGTCGTCCTGGAACGTCACCGTCACCGTGCGCTTGGTGCCGTCGATGCTGACGTCGCAGTCGAACGTCGCGCCCTGCTTGACCTCGGGGCTCTGGCCGTCGTTGCAGACGACGTCCTGCACGTTCTTGGCGCCGTAGCCGTTCTCCTCGTCGGTGAGGATCTGCTCCACACCCGACTGTGCGGCGTTGACGTCGAGCTTGGTGGTGACCGCCCAGCCCGGCAGCCACAGGGCCGTCACCAGCACGGCGATGACGAGGATCGCCACCAGCCCGCCGACGACGCCGAGAATCAGTTTCAGCGAACTCTTCGACCCGGACTCCGAGCCGGGCGCCTGGTACTGCCCGTACTGGTTGTACTGGTCGGGCTGCTGGCCGTACTGGGGCGGCTGCCCGTACTGGGGTTGGCCGTACTGCGGCTGCTGACCGGTCTGCCCGTACTGTCCCGGCTGCTGGCCGTACTGCGGCGGCTGGCCGTACTGCTGCCCCGGCTGCTGGCCGTACTGCCCGTACTGCTCGGTGGACGGGTACTGCGGCTGCTGCGGCGCCTGATAGGTCGGCTGCTCCTGGCCCGGCTGCTGATACTGCGGATACTGCTGCTGACCGTAGGCCGGCGGCGGCTGCTGCCAGCTGGGCACCTGGGTGGTCGACTCGTCGGCGGGCTGCGGCTGCCACGACGGCTGCTGTGACGTGGACTGGTCACCGCTCGCGCCCGAGGGCTGCCACGATGCGCTCGACGGATCACCCGAGGGCTGATCGCTGCCGGCCTCCGGTTGCTGGCCCTGCCACGGCTGCGAGGGGTCGGAACCCTGCGGTCCGCTCATCGTCTCTCCTTGGTCGTCCTGAGGTGGATCCTGCGGTCAGGTCCTGGGTCGGCTGGCAACACACTACCCCGCATCAACTGCCACGACGCCGCGTCGAATGTCGTTGATGGCGCGTTTCGCCGCCGTGCGCATCGCCGCCGTCGGCGCCGCGTTGCGCACCTGGTCGAGGAGGTCGAGGACCTGACGGCACCACCGGACGAAATCGCCTGCCGACAACGGCGACCCGCTGCCCGCGACGTCGGATGCGGCCAGCGCGGTCGTGAGATCGCCGGTGGTGGCCCACCGGTACACCGCGGCGACGAACCCGTCGTCCGGTTCGCGGCTGGGCCCGATCCGGTGCCGCTGCTCCTCGGCCCGCAACTCCGCCGACGTACGCCTGGTCCGCGCCAGCGCACGCCGCAGCGCGGCCGTCGGCGCCTCCAGACCCGCTGGCGCGCCGGGTGTGTCGCCCCGCGATTCGTAGAGCACCGTGGACAGCACCGCGGCGAGTTCGGCGGGCCCGAGGCCCTCCCAGATGCCGCCGCGCAGGCACTCGGCCACCAAAAGGTCACTCTCGCTGTAGATCCGGGCCAGCAGCCGGCCGTCGTCGGTGGCCTTCGGGTCACCGTCGTCCGCCGTCTCGATGTAACCACGTTCGGCGAGCAGGGTGACGATCCTGTCGAACGTCCGGGCCAGCGAATTGGTGGCGGCGGCCACCTTCTTCTGGATCTCGGCGTTGTCGCGTTCGATGCGCAGATACCGCTCGGCGAGCCGGATCCTGTCCTCACGGTCGGGCGCGTGGTGCGCCGGGTGGTTGCGCAGCCGTTCCCGCAGCCCGGGCAGCTCTGGATCGACGTCGCGTTCCTCCGCCGCACCGCCCCGCCTGCGGTTCGACGGCAGATCCAGGCCTGCGGCCGCCGAGCGCAGCGCCGAGGCCAGGTCCCGGCGTGCCCGCGGGTTGCGGTGCTCGACGCGCTTGGGCAACGCCATCGACCCCACGGTGGTCGACGCCCCGGTGTAGTCGGCCGACGAGATCCTGCCCGCCCAACGGTGTTCGGTGAGTACCAGCGGTCGCGGGTCGTCGCTGTCGCGGTCCGGTTCGAGGACCACGGCCAGCCCGCCGCGGCGGCCCTGCGCGATGTTGATGATGTCGCCGCGGCGCAACGCGGCCAGCGCCTCGTTGACGGCCTTGCGCCGGTGCAGCCGCGAGGCCCGCGACTGCGCGCGCTCCCGGGTCGAGATCTGGGCCCGCAACCGCGCGTAGTCCAGCATCGGCGCGTCGCGCCCGCCCAGTTCGGCGGCGATCTCGTCGAGCAGCCGCTCGCCGCGCTCGACGCCCCGGCGCAGCCCCACCACCGAGCGGTCCGCCTGGTACTGGGCGAACGACTGCTCGAGGAGCTGGTGGGCCTGTTCCGGGCCCATGTGCTGGACCAGGTTGATCGTCATGTTGTAGGAGGGCGCGAACGAACTGCGCAGCGGGAATGTGCGGGTGGAGGCCAGCCCGGCGATCTCGGCCGGTTCGGCCATGTCGTCGTGGCTGTGCCACAGCACCACCGCGTGGCCTTCGACGTCGATGCCGCGCCGGCCCGCACGCCCCGTCAGCTGGGTGTACTCCCCCGGGGTCAACGGCATGTGCTGCTCGCCGTTGAACTTGACCAGCCGCTCGAGCACCACGGTGCGGGCGGGCATGTTGATGCCCAGCGCCAGGGTCTCCGTGGCGAACACCGCCTTGACCAGCCCGGCGGTGAACAGCTCCTCCACGGTGTGCCGGAACACCGGGAGCATCCCGGCGTGGTGGGCGGCGAGTCCGCGCAGCAGGCCTTCGCGCCATTCGTGGTAGTCGAGCACGATCAGGTCGTCCTCGGGCAGGTCGGCGCAGCGGCGCTCGACGATCTCGGCGATGCGGGCCCGTTCCTTGTCGTCGGTCAGCCGCAGCGGGGAGCGCAGGCACTGCTTGACCGCGGCGTCGCAGCCGGCGCGGGAGAAGATGAACGTGATCGCGGGCAGCAGGCCCTCACGGTCGAGCGCGGCGAGCACGTCGGGCCTGCTCGGCGGCCGGGCACCCACC
>NZ_JAUMSQ010000386.1:0-6528 GCF_030519285.1 Mycolicibacterium arseniciresistens | reverse complement strand
CCCGCCGCGTTGAGCACCACCGCGTCGCGCACCGGGCCGGTGGCGCCGGCCAGCACCGACCGCACCGAGGCGGCGTTCGCCTCGGCGTCCCCGCCGACGAGCTCGGAGAGCTCCGCGCGCTTGAAACCGAAGGCCATCGGGTCGAAGGTGAGCCGCTCCACCATGCCGGCCTGCACGCGCCAGATGGTGCTCGTGGTCGTCGTGGTCAGCTCGTCGAGGCCGTCGTCGCCGTGCACCACCAGCACGCTGGAGCGCCGCGTGGCGAACACCCCGGCCATCACCTCCGCCAGATCGGCCCACGCGCAGCCGATCAGGCCGGCCCGCGGGGCGGCCGGATTCGTCAGTGGGCCAAGCAGATTGAACACCGTCGGAACGCCGATCTCGCGGCGCACCACCGAGGCGTGCCGGTAGGACGGGTGGAACTGCGGCGCGAAGGCAAACCCGATGCCGACCTCGGCGACGCTGCGGGCCACCTCGCCGGGCCCGAGGTCGATGCGCACCCCGAGCGCCTCGAGTGTGTCCGCCCCACCGGACAGCGACGACGCGGCCCGGTTGCCGTGCTTGATCACCGGGACGCCGCTGGCCGCCACCACGATCGCGGCCATGGTGGACAGGTTCACCGTGTTGGACCCGTCTCCCCCGGTGCCCACCACATCGACGCTGTCGGTGCCGATCTCGTCGGTGGGCACCCGTCGCGCGTGCTTGAGCATCGTGTCCGCCAACTCGGTCACCTCGGCCGATGTGGGACGCTTCATCTTCATCGACACGCCGAAGCCGGCGATCTGCGCCGGAGTGGCGGCGCCCGTCATGATCTGGTCCATCGCCCACGCGGCGTGGCCCGACGGAAGGGCCTGACCGGTGGTCAAGCGGCCCAGGACCTGCGGCCACGTTGGCGCAGCTGCGGATGCGGGGGACGGCGGACGCGAAGACGGCTCGGGAATGACCACCCCGAGATTATGACGAATTGCTCGACCCGGGTGGAGTTCAACAACTACAAAGCGTCATACTTCATGGGTGACGAGCGCTGTGGGCACCTCGGGAACCGCCATCACCTCCCGCGTGCATTCGCTGAATCGGCCGAACATGGTCAGTGTCGGCACCATCGTCTGGCTGTCCAGCGAACTGATGTTCTTTGCCGGCCTGTTCGCGATGTACTTCACTGCGCGCGCGCAGGCGGGTGGCGACTGGCCGCCGGAGCCCACCGAGCTGAACCTGATGCTCGCGGTGCCCGTGACGCTGGTCCTGATCGCCTCGTCGTTCACCTGCCAGATGGGCGTCTTCGCCGCCGAGCGCGGCGACGTGTTCGGGCTTCGGCGGTGGTATCTGCTGACCTTTGCGATGGGCCTGTTCTTCGTCCTCGGTCAGGGGTACGAGTATCTCAGCCTGGTCGAGGAAGGCACCACCATCGCGGGAAGTGCCTACGGCACGGTGTTCTACCTGACCACCGGATTCCACGGGCTGCACGTCATCGGCGGCCTTGTCGCGTTCATCTTCCTGCTCGTCCGCACCACGATGAGCAAGTTCACCCCGGCGCAGGCCACCGCGGCGATCGTCGTGTCTTACTACTGGCACTTCGTCGACATCGTGTGGATCGCCCTGTTCGCCGTCATCTACTTCGTCCGATGAGCGAGAGCTCGCGTCCTGCGCCGATGAGAAGGGGATCGATGACCACCAAGTCCCGCCGCCGGTTGCGACGGCGTCTGTCTGCAGGGTTGCTGCTGCTGACCGGACTCGGCGTCGCGGGTGGCGTCGCCGCAACGCTGACTCCGACGCCACAGGTGGCGGTCGCCGACGAGTCACAGTCGGCGCTGCTGCGCACCGGGAAGCAGCTGTTCGAGACCTCCTGCATAAGTTGCCACGGCGCCAACCTGCAGGGCGTGGCCGACCGCGGGCCCAGCCTGATCGGCACCGGCGAGGCGGCGGTCTACTTCCAGGTGTCGACTGGCCGCATGCCGGCGATGCGCGGCGAGGCGCAGGCCCCGGACAAGCCGTCCAACTTCGACGAACAGCAGATCGACGCGCTGGGCGCCTACGTGCAGGCAACAGGCGGCGGTCCCGTGGTGCCCCGCGACGAGAACGGCCAGATCGCCTCACAATCCCTGATCGGCAACGACGTCGCCCGTGGTGGTGACCTGTTCCGGCTCAACTGCGCGTCCTGCCACAACTTCACCGGCAAGGGCGGCGCACTGTCGTCGGGCAAGTACGCCCCCGACCTGGGGGACGCCACCGAATCGCAGATCTACACGGCGATGCTGACCGGCCCGCAGAACATGCCCAAGTTCTCCGACCGCCAGCTCTCGCCCGAAGAGAAGCGCGACATCGTCGCCTACGTCCGGGAGTCGGCCGAGACGCCGAACCCCGGCGGCTACGGCCTCGGCGGCTTCGGCCCCGCGCCGGAGGGCATGGCGGCCTGGATCATCGGCATGGTGGCCGTCATCGCTGCGGCCCTCTGGATCGGAGCACGGGCATGACCGAGAGCGGAGCCGACGGCGATCCCCGCCGCGACGGCGATCCCGACGACACCCCCAAGGGCACCGACGCCCCGGGCCACGCCGGTGTGCCCGGCCAGCCCACCGACGCCGAACTCGCCGAGATGACCCGCGAGGAACTCGTCGAGCTCGGTGGTCGCCTGGACGGCGTCGAGACCATCTACAAGGAGCCGCGCTGGCCGGTGCCGGGCACCCGGGCCGAGAAGCGTGCCGAGCGCACCGTCGCGAACTGGCTTCTGCTGGGCGGTGTCTCGGGCCTGGCACTGCTGGTGGTCTTCCTCTTCTGGCCGTGGGAGTACCAGCCCTACGGGTCGGCGGGTGAGTTCGTGTACTCGCTGGCCACCCCGCTCTACGGCCTCACGTTCGGACTGTCGGTGCTGGCCATCGGCGTCGGCGCGGTGCTCTTTCAGAAGAAGTTCATCCCGGAGGAGATCTCGATCCAGCAGCGCCACGACGGGCGCTCCCCCGAGATCCAGCGCAAGACCGCCGCGGCCAACCTGACCGACGCGCTCGAGGGCTCGACGTTCAAGCGCCGCAAGCTGATCGTGATGTCGCTGGGCGTCGGCATGGGGGCCTTCGGACTCGGCACGCTGGTGGCATTCCTCGGCGGCCTGATCAAGAACCCGTGGAAGCCGGTGGTTCCCACCGCCGAGGGCATGAAGGCCGTGCTGTGGACCTCCGGATGGACGCCGCGTTTCCAGGGCGAGACCATCTTCCTAGCGCGGGCGACCGGCGAGGTCGGCTCCTCCCCCTTCGTCAAGATGCGGCCCGAGGACCTCGACGCCGGCGGTATGGAGACCGTCTACCCGTGGCGCGAATCCGACGGCGACGGCACCACGGTCGAGTCCGAGGAACACCTCGTCGAGATCTCGATGGGCGTGCGCAACCCCGTCATGCTGATCCGGCTGCGGCCAGGCGACATGAGAAAGGTGGTCAAGCGCAAGAACCAGGAGAGCTTCAACTTCGGTGAGTTCTTCGCCTACACCAAGGTGTGCTCGCACCTGGGATGCCCCGCCTCGCTCTACGAGCAGCAGACGAATCGCATCCTGTGCCCGTGCCACCAGTCGCAGTTCGACGCCCTGCACTTCGCGAAGCCGATCTTCGGCCCTGCCGCGCGGGCACTGGCGCAGCTGCCCATCACCATTGACCAGGACGGCTATCTCGTCGCCAACGGCGACTTCATCGAGCCAGTCGGGCCGGCCTTCTGGGAACGGAGGACAAAGGCATGAGTTCAAAACTCGCGGCGCAGGGTGATGCGATCGACTCGCGTTACCACCCGTCCGCGGCGGTGCGGCGACAGCTGAACAAGGTCTTCCCCACCCACTGGTCGTTCCTGCTCGGCGAGATCGCGCTGTACAGCTTCCTCGTCCTGCTGCTGACCGGTGTATGGCTGACCCTGTTCTTCGACCCGTCGATGGCTCACGTCACCTACGACGGCGTCTACCAACCGCTGCGTGGTGTGGGGATGTCGCGGGCCTACGAGACCGCCCTGGACATCACCTTCGAGATCCGCGGCGGGCTGTTCGTTCGTCAGGTGCACCACTGGGCGGCGCTGCTATTCGCCGCGTCGATCATGGTCCACCTGGCCCGCATCTTCTTCACCGGCGCGTTCCGCAGGCCCCGCGAGGCGAACTGGGTGATCGGCAGCCTGCTGCTGATCCTGGCGATGTTCGAGGGCTTCTTCGGTTACTCGCTGCCCGACGACCTGCTGTCGGGCACCGGCATCCGCGCCGCGCTGTCGGGCATCACGATGGGCATCCCGGTGGTCGGCACGTGGATGCACTGGGCGCTGTTCGGCGGCGACTTCCCCGGCGACATCCTGATCCCCCGGCTGTATGCGCTGCACATCCTGCTGATCCCCGGCGTCATCCTGGCGCTGATCGGCGTGCACCTGGCCCTGGTCTGGTTCCAGAAGCACACCCAGTTCCCCGGCCCCGGCCGCACCGAGACCAACGTGGTCGGCGTGCGGGTCATGCCGGTCTTCGCGGTGAAGTCCGGCGCGTTCTTCGCCGTGACCGTCGGCATCCTCGGCCTGATGGGCGGTCTGCTGCAGATCAACCCGATCTGGCAACTGGGGCCGTACAAACCGTCCCAGGTGTCGGCGGGCAGCCAGCCGGACTTCTACATGATGTGGACCGACGGCCTGATCCGTATCTGGCCGGCGTGGGAGTTCTACATCGGCAACTACACCATCCCTCAGGGTGTCTGGGTCGCCGTCCTGATGGGTGCGGTGTTCGGCCTGCTGTCGGTCTACCCGTTCCTGGAGCGGAAGTTCTCCGGGGACAACGCCCACCACAACCTGCTGCAGCGACCGCGGGACGCCCCGGTCCGCACCGCGCTGGGCGCGATGGCCATCTCGATCTACATCCTGCTGACCTTCGCCTGCATGAACGACATCATCGCGCTGAAGTTCCACATCTCGCTCAACGCGACGACGTGGATCGCCCGTATCGGCCTGGTGATCCTACCGGTGATCGTCTACTACATCACCTACCGGTGGGCGATCGCGCTGCAACGCAGCGACCGTGAAGTGCTCGAGCACGGCATCGAGACAGGCATCATCAAACGCCTGCCGCACGGCGCCTACATCGAGCTGCACCAGCCGCTGGGGCCGGTCGACGACCACGGCCATCCCCTGCCGCTGGAGTACCAGGGTGCCGCGCTGCCCAAGCGGATGAACAAGCTGGGCCTGGCCGGTTCCCCCGGCAGCGGCAGCTTCCTGCGTGCCGACCCCACGGTCGAGAACGAGGCGCTCATCGAAGCGGCACACGCCTCGGAGCGCAAGTCGCTCACGGCACTCAAGGAGCACCAGGATCGCAACGGGTCGACCAACGGCCACACCAACGGTCACAGCAATGGTCACGCCAACGGTTCGTCCAACGGGCACACCAACGGCCACCACTGAGGTGTCCTGACCAGCACGACAAGCACTGAGCCCGGTCGCCGGATGTCGAGGCGGCCGGGCTCAGTGCTGTCGGGGGGTCGGTGCTGTCGGCGGCTCGGGTCGGACACGACCCGGAAACCCGTCGATCAGCGGGTGTTGAGCAGGTCGCGCAGTTCGCGCAGGTAGTACACCGGGATCACCGGCGAGGCGAGGGTCACGAGACCGGCGATGCCGTAGCTCACCCAGGCCAGGGTGTCGCTGTCGGAGGCCATCAGATAGGTGGCGGCGCCGATCGCGGCGGTCGCCACACCCAGAGCGCACGCGACTGTCAGGCCGAAGCGCTGATACACCTGGTCGACGGCGGCGGCGGGGAACCCGGGCTCTTGCCGGTGGGGCGCCGCGGCGGACACATAGCCGGGCGTACGGGCTGCGGGGTCCGGAGGCGGCCCGAACATCCGCAGCTTCCCGGTGGGGGTCTCGATCCCGCGGGGTGGCACGGCGGGAGCGGTCCGGCTGTCCTCGACCCGGCGGGGCCGTGCCGGAGCCGGCGCCGTGCCGTCGAGCGCGGTGCGGCGGGCCCGCAACAGCAGCGGGATCGCGGCGATGATCACGAGCGCGGAGATCACGATCACCGTGTAGAGCAGCCACGGGGTCCCCGACCCGTCGCCCGGAGGCTGTTGTGTGCGACCGAGATCGACCAGGGCGACGGTGGCGGCCACCGCGGCGCCGAGCGCGATGAGCCAGATCACGGCGCACGCCGCGAGCAGGATCCGGTCCAGGTTGTCGGTGGACCCGGTGTCGCGGCGCGGGTCGATGTCGGCGTATGTCATCAGCAGCTCGTCTGGGGTGAATTACCGGAGTTGGAGGACAGCACCTGCCCGTCGCTGGTGGTGATCGAGCAGTTGAGTCTGCTGAGCAGTAGCAGGCTCGAGGCCTGCACCGAGCCCACCTCGGACTGCGAGATCGGTGTCACGGTGAACGACCAGGGGATGTAGACGTTGCGCAGCGTGCGGCTCCGCCCCGCGGCGTCGATGTAGGTGATCGAGATGATGTCGCCGGGGGCCTTGGTGCCGGTCACCGAGTAGGTGACCTGTCGCGGGCCCGCGGGCGCCGTGGTGGTGGGGGGCGGCGGCGGCGCCTCGCTGGGGGCCGGTG